>DASVUU010000842.1:0-5956 GCA_036386935.1 Cytophagaceae bacterium
TAAATATGAATATAATTCTATTAGAAGTGTCCGAGACTGATGATATTGGACTTCTAGTTTTATTAATAACAAAGTTTCAGGTCGCCACGAATATTAATTAATGCAAATTATTAACCTACTCCTGAGATTTGGAAGGGTGAAAACGCCCTTCCAAACTCATTGCAATTACTTCGTTTAGACAAATGATTCTTTATTTTCAGCTACCCAAACTTCAATGCTTGTCATGTGTACAGGAAGTTTTTTCAAAACATCATCCATTGAAGGCGAATGCATCGAAGGATAATTTTTTGTGTCAGTTATTTCTTGATACATTGCTTCTGCCCCCTTCCCTGCGCCTTCGCCAAAGAGTCCGTCTAGTATCTTACCAAAGTCTCTAGGTGGCATTTGTCGATATTGAACTTTTTTATTTAATCCAGTGGTAAACTTTTCGGCTAATTCCTTTCCATTCAAATTTTCTATCCCGCTAACCTGAAAAGATTGCCCAGCCAAATGGGGGCTAAAAATGGCTTCTGCTACAAGTGCTGTAACATCTTTTGTGGCGATCCAACCTATTTGCATGTCCTCAGGAGTAGGATATGTCACAGTTTGGTCATTTTTTACGAACGGAGCTGTCCAGGGCCCTAAGAGATTTTCCGCATAGACTGAGGGTTGGATAATAATATGGGGAAGCGCGCTTTGTTTCAAGTAGTCGGCTATATCAATACGAACATCCAAAGAAGGATTACCGATTTTTACTGGTAGGATGAAACCACTTGAATTCCAAACCAAAATTTTAACATTATTGTCCACTGCCGCATCAATCACATTTTTAGCATAATTCAATCCATCTAAGGGATTGGGAAGAAAAAATGGGAGTAAGAATGAAATAGCATCAACTCCTCTTGTAATCTCTAGTAGCCTTTCTTTGTCAGCCATATTAGCGATAACAGGTTCTGCTCCTGCATTTCTCAACATCTCGACTTTTTCCGCTTGATGGGTCGTTGCAATCACTTCTACTCCCTTGTTCTTTAAGGCCTTAATTACAGGAAATTGCTGAGAACCACCTGCGCCGTATACTAATACTTTCATTTTTTTAAATTTAATTTGTTAATAATGATGTAAAGATAGCTACCTTTACTATACATTAGTAAGTACTATACTCTTGTATACTACTATACTTTAGTATAGCTAAAATTAAAAAATAATGAAGACCTCAAAGGAATGCGCAGAATTCATTCGTCCTGTCAGAGATGTATTAGACATTATAAACGGCAAGTGGAAATTACCTATATTAATTGCTTTGTCCTTTGGAAACAAACGCTTCAAGGAATTGGAAAGGGATGTTGAAGGTATCACACCTAGAATGTTATCAAAAGAACTAAGGGATTTGGAAATAAATCAACTTGTCATTAGAACAGTATATGATACTATCCCCGCTACGGTGGAGTATAGCTTGTCAAATTATGGCAAGTCTTTGGATGACGTTATAATCGCCTTGAGGGAATGGGGCAAAAAACACCGAGCTAAGTTGTTTGGTAAGTCCTGAGGTTTCGGTTTTCAGAGGCTGATTTTTTCCATATAGGTGATGTGACAATTGATAGTTCCATAGTTATCGTATATTTCTATTAGTATCCATTTATGGAATTATCCTTGGTGTTCGATTGAAACGTATAATCTACTTCTACTATGTTGTTTATGTAGTAGCATTCTGGTTTTATTTCAGCCGATAAATCATGATACTGAATTCTATCTATATTGAGTAAGCAAGTACTTTGGTAATAGTTATTATATCATCCCAAATTTCATATCAACAGCCGCTTTCCTTCGGTGTGCGCAGGAAGTGTTGGCTTTTAAAAAAAATCTGCCTTCTATTTATAAATTAAATGTCTTCATAACGTTTGGAATCATTTTTCAGCTCGCACTTTATCTCTTTCTGGATGTTAATTGGGGTAGCGGTGTTTGGTAGCGACTGCGCTCCTACCTTCATTTATTGGCGCTATCATTCTTAAATATAAGAGCCGGAATGATGCAAGATTTGTATTGATTGGAATAACTTTGATTTATATAGATTTGCTAAGATAGCCTTGTTGAATTGGGTAGAAACGTTAGTTGCGAAGATGTGAGAAAAAAGGTTGCTGTATCTATAAGAGGCTGGTTTTTCCCTATCGAAACCGATGTCTTGGGTGTAAGCACTTAAAGAATGCTCAACATTCTAAATTGATCCTTTAATTGATTGTCTTGTTTCTAAGCCGAAAACTAAGTTTTCTGCTGGCTTTAGGTTAAATGAATCAGCAACTGCGCGCGGTGTAGCGGTGTAGTTATCCTTACCATGAAACATGATAAGGTCAACGCATCTGTTAAGTTCTTTCCCTACCATTACTTTTGTACCATACCCCAGCGTGAGAATGCAGGTTCACCAGTTATGACTCAATCAGTCTCTTGTACCTCAACTGCCCTTGTTAGTCTACCTATCATTGCACTTGCCTTTACCCAAGAATTCCCGGCGCTACATCAATTCCACCCCCTAAAATCACATTGCCTCCTAGATTAAAATTCGAAAATTGCATTGAGGTAGCCTAAATGTAATGTCACCGACTTATATCTGGGGCTTAATCCAAATTGATTTGATGGCTGGTAAAGTTTCGATTTTGTTGTGAAAAAGTCGGCGACAGCGGCACATACAATCCCAGAATATAAAAATTTAGATTCGCATTGAGAAGCCAATAATATGGGTCTCTCCTATTTTGAATTCCCCATGCATATTAACGCAAACCTATTAATCATTGAATGGGGAGACGGTCACCGAAAGGGCTGGAAATTTCTAGTCTGTTTTTTAAAATGATTTAAGCACTTCGTTATGATTAACGAAAGATATGTGATCCTATTAGACAGTCTTACAGGATCAAACAGTATTTGAGGTGTTATTACTCAAAACAACGCCGATTTATTCAAGGTTTCTTTGTAGATGCCATATTCTTATTACGACTTTTATTCTGCCATTACTTTCGTTGCGTAATGCCTTTCCATGAATCAGTGCGAAATGGCGACGCGGGTAGGCCTTCTTTATTATAAAGATTTGCATTAACTGGATTGTCTGCCCAGGCGTATCGTACTGCTACCGGAGCAGTAATTTCCACACTTTTAACTACAATGGTATTCCCATCTACAATTGCAGTAGCCTTCAAAAATTTTTGATCTGCACCTGCAATCGTAAATTCTTTAAGTTCGGTGCCATTCTTAATATGGAGACCGCTCCCTATATGGTGGAAATATAAACTGATAGAATTCCCTTCTAACTTCATGTGACTGTACAATGGGCCCGAATGTACAATATTCTCCTTATAGGCCACTTTCATTGCGCCTAACGCTAATCTTTTCCCAACGTCCAATTTATTCTTAGGATGTATATCTAATGCCTCACCAATATCAATGGTTACTGCCATTGCAGTATTTGGTAAAGTCAACGCCATGGTTTGGGCCTCTCGAAGTTCTGCCCACTCACTATTTGTTGGATGATCACTTGGAGCCATGAAATTTGCCAATTGTACATAAACAAAGGGAAACTCCCCAATCTCCCAATGTTTCCGCCAGTCGTGTATCATATTGGGAAATATAGACCTATATTCAAAGGCATTGCTCGCATTTGCTTCACCTTGGTACCAAATTACACCTTTTATCCCATACGATTTGATGGGACTAACCATTCCATTGAATAAAACGGTGGGCACATTAGGCGAATCGCCACTCCCAGGTTGGTTTGGAATAGTGAAAGGGATAGACTTCTTGTACTTCCAAATTCCTGCAATTGGTATCTCTATGCCCTCTCCAGAAATCTTAAGGTCACTTGCATTTCCTGTCATTCCTCCGCTAAGATAATAGTCGGTAACCCTTACAGTGATTACATTTCTACCAGCTTTTACAAATTTTCCAGGTACTTTGTAATTTCTTCCCATAGTAAAACCAATGGTCTCCCCAAGTTTGTTACCGTTAAAGTATGTGATATCATTGTCATCAATGGAGCCTAGGTATAATGTGAGGTCCCTTTGGGCGAGAGATTGGGGTATTTCTACTTCCTTTTTTAGCCAGACAACTCCGTCAAAATTAGACAAAGCGGTGTCCTTCCAGTGCCCAGGGACCGTCAGGTTTTTCCATTTTGAGAAATCTTCCTTCCAGTCTTGCTGTAATGTATCTGTATATGAATCTTGTACTTGGGTGCCTACCAATTTATTCCATTCGCTAAACTGTCTTTGGAATGTTTCACGGTTGTCCATAAGATACTTTTTAGCTTTCAGTATCTCAGGAAATTTCTTTAAACCTTCTTCACTGGTCCAAGCTTCTGCATAGGTCCCACCCCAATTGTCAGAAATTAATCCAATAGGCACTTTGTATTTGTCAAAAATTTCCCTCCCAAAAAAATAAGCAACGGCAGAAAACTTTGGCAAAACTTTGGGAGAAGCTTCCTCCCAGCCTGAAGTCGAAATATCCTCTAAAGGAGAAAAACTCTTTACTTGATCAATTGTGATCAATCGTATTTTTGAATTGGCTGACGTAGCTACTTCCTTGTCATATTTACCGCTTAGCCTATCAAATGTCCACTCCATATTGGATTGGCCGCCACATACCCATACATCACCAATCAGTATGTTCTCAAGGGTTATTTTGTTCTTGCCAGCAATTTCCATAGTATATGGTCCCCCCTCACGTTGAGCAGGTAGAGTGACAAACCATTTTCCATTAGCATCAGGAATTGTCTTAAAATCACCACGATTAAATCTTACGGTTACTTTCTCGTCTACATCCGCCCATCCCCAAATTTTAACTGGCATATTCCTCTGCAAAACCATGTTGCTACTAACCAATTTTGGTAGCCTGATATTGGACATAGCGCTTCTTATACAAAAGAAAGTACAGACTACTGTTAAGACTATTTTAATGTTTTTCATCTAGTAAATTTGGTTACTCCATTTTGACATGGATATGAGATATTTCAGCAGCTGACTTTGATGAGCTATTTTTATGGCAGGTGATTTTATGTTACAACAAATAGATTGCAATTTATTTAAAACTTACTGTTCCGCCATTCTGGATTGACTTATGCGATATAGAATGGGATTTATGAGGTTTCCCGTTGATTGTTATAGATGAGAACACTCCATTTGATGAAGGTTTACTTGTTATTATTAAACCTTTCCCGTTAGGATTGTGAAGAACAATCTTTTCAAATGCCGGACTTCCGAATTCGTATTGGCCAGAGACGGGATCTACTGGATAGAATCCAATTGATGAAAAAACGTACCAGGCTGACAATTGGCCCATATCATCGTTGCCGCACAAACCTTCTTTAGTTGCATTGTAAAGCGAAGTTCTAATTTGGCGAACTCGTTGTTGTGTCTTACTCCAGGCTCCAGCAAAGTTATACATGTAGGCGATATGATGGCTAGGCTCATTTCCATGAGAATATTGGCCTATCAAACCTGTCATATCATCTTCAAAGTGTGTTGTATCGGCTTTTTGGTCGAATGTTGAGTCTAAGAGAGAAATATATCTACGTTCACTTCCCATATGCTCTATTAGAAATTGCGGATCATGTGGTACAGCCCACGTATATTGCCAAGAGTTACCTTCCGAAAACCCAGTCAGTGCGTCAGGCTTAAAATTTTTAACAAAGTTGCCATTGCTGTCCCTGGGGTGGATAAATGGATCAGTTGTTATAAAAAGTGACTGGTAGTTTTTCGAGCGGTTACGAAAATAAGTTTCATCCTCCTTTCTACCTAATGCTTTAGCCAAGTATGAAAAGCCAGCATCATTGTAGCTATGTTCCAGAGTTCTAGAAGCTCCGTCAAATATTTTATCATAAGGAAAATACTTCTTGGTGATATAATCTCCCTGGTTAAAAAAGTCTTTTCTCATCAATTGCCCTTTCATACCCCTGTAGGCTCTTTCTATATCGAACCCTCTTATACCCTTTAAATAGGCT
>DASVUU010000843.1:0-3146 GCA_036386935.1 Cytophagaceae bacterium
CCCTTATATATTAACTCGTTGCCTCGTATCTCATAAGGAAATTCGTCACTCATTTTTAAATCAAAAGTCTTATTTTTTTCATCTACTGCCACCACCGTGCCTTCACTATGGATGGGCCTTTTCCAGTCTATATTGAAATTCCTCAACGATATATTTTTAGATTGTTCAATCAGAAAGGGAATTATCGCTCCATGCATGATAAAAGTACTTCCCTGAGCGTCTATCTCTAAATTGTTAAAGCCTATTAGAGGGAAGGCAATTCTTTTTAAACCATTGTCATTGTTAGTGATAGCCACATATTTCTCAAATGCCTTGAGTGGAAAAAAATGATACCTGCCCTTGGCTATGGTAATTTTAGTAGCGCCTTCTCTTTTTGCTGACTCGACAAGTTTCAGTACTGCAGGCGTAGCATCAGTAGTATCTATATTAAATAAAGCTCCATCTAAAGTCTTTTGAGAATAAGCTTGAATTGGGGAAAATAATACGGTCGAGGAAGCTACAACGAGAGCAAACAATCTACTTTTAATCGATCTCAATAAATCTGATCGTGAAAACAAATTACACATAGAATAGATGAGGGGGTTAATGGAAGTTTAAAATAACTACCTTTTCGCAAGTCTTCCAAATGAAATGGGTTGCCAAGTCAGTATTTATAGTCTGAAAAAAGCTTAATATTGACCTTTAATTCGATCCACCTATTATGAAATATAGATTACTAATCATCCTACCAATTCTCCTTTGGAGCTTTTTCTTCTCAACGAATTTATGCTCACAAACGCCTCCGAAAAATATAGTGCCAGCCAAAGATATGATGCAGGTAGGTGTTTACTATTATCCAGAGCAATGGCCGGCCTCTCAATGGGAAAGAGACATTAAAAATATTTCAAACCTTGGTTTCGAATTTATACATGTCGGAGAATTTGCCTGGGCATTTATGGAGCCCGAAGAAGGGAAATATGATTTCAAATGGTTGGACAATGTGGTTGACTTAGCTGCAAAATATAAGTTGAAAGTGATTATGTGTACCCCCACCCCTTGTCCTCCTGCATGGCTAGCAATCAAACATCCAGAAATGTTTAATGTAAACAACAATGGCTTGCTTACAGGCCACGGTTCTAGAGGCAATGCTTCGAGATCAAGTGAGGTATACATAGAATATTCCAGAAAAATTGTGGAGGAGCTGGGGAAAAGATATGGCAACGACAAGCGTATTTGGGGTTGGCAATTAGACAATGAACCAGGTGCTCCTAAAGACTACGGCACGTCCGGAGAAAAAATGTTTCAGAAATGGCTTAAAAATAGATATTCTACCATTGATAACCTTAATAAAAATTGGGGTGCTGCCTTTTGGAGTTTGACCTATAATAATTTCGAACAAATAGTACCTCCAAATTTAAACTTCCTCTATGGAGCTAGCCCGCACGCAGTTCTTGACTTCCAAAGATTCACCGCTGATCAGGAAGCTTCATTTTTGAATATGCAGGTAGATGCCCTGAGAAAGCACGTTGCAAAAGACCAATGGATCACTACAAATTACATTGCCATGGACAGCAGGGTAGACCAGCGAAGGGCTGAAAAATTGGATTTTGTTTCCTACACGGTTTACCCGGTGGATGGGCGTAAGTTTATAGACAGCCTGGGATTCAGAATCGGGTGGAATGATGGAATATCGTTTGCCAATGACTTCTATCGGCCCATAAAGAAAACTTACGGTGTCATGGAAATCCAGCCTGGGCAAGTGAACTGGGCCAGGATTAATCCGCAACCGTTACCAGGCGCCGTGCGGATGTGGCTTTGGCATATATATTCTGGAGGAGCATCTTTTCTTTGCACCTATAGGTATCGTCAGCCTCTTTATGGAAGTGAGCTTTACCACTCTGGCATTACCAAACCTGATGGGGTGACTCTTTCTCAGGGAGGCTCAGAGTTCAAACAAGTGATGGATGAGCTAAGAATATTGAGAAAACAATATGATCCAAAGGCAGTGGCGCCTTCAGCCTATAATGCTAGAAAGACCGGTATCTTATGGAATCATGATAATATGTGGGACATGGATCATCATAAACAAACGGCTCAATGGAATTTTCAGGACCATGTCAAGAAATACCAAGCTATTTTAAAATCATTTGCTGCACCTGTAGATTATATAAATGAGAACGACAATCTTTCTGATTACAAATTTCTAATCCTTCCTGCCTATCAACTATTAGATTCTTCAACCACAAAAAAGCTAGACAGCTACGTTAGAAATGGTGGAAACCTTGTCATGACATGCCGAACCGGTCACAAAACAAAAAACGGAATGCTTTGGGAAGGAAAGTGGGCAGCCCCTATCCTCGGCCTCATTGGAGCAGAGATTCCTTTTTTTGATGTGCTCCTTGAGGACATATATGGTACAGTAAAAAAAGACGGACGTAGTTACAAATGGAACAACTGGGCAGAAATAATAGAACCAAATAAAGGAACTGAGGTCCTGGCTACCTACTCAGACCAATACTATGCAGGGAAAGCCGCTGCTACCTGGCACAAGCTCGGTAAAGGAAATGTCCTATATATTGGTGTAGATACAGACAATGGTGCTCTTGAAAAAGACATTCTAAAAATGTTGTTCGAAAGAAATAACGTAAAAACCGAAAATCTACCGGAGGGGGTTTACATGCATTGGCGAGATGGCTTTTGGACAGCTGTCAACTATTCCTCTTCTCCTGTTCAACTTCAGATTCCCAAAGACGCAACAATAGTAGTAGGAAGGCAACCTCTTGATCCTGCGGACGTCATCATTTGGAAATAACTAGAGCCATTAGCTGATTTTCATTTCGAAGGTTTGTTTCAATGCCTTCTTAGCTGCATGGTACCCGCACATGCCATGCACGCCTCCCCCAGGAGGTGTCGAGGATGAACATATATAAATATCTTGGGCTGGCGTAGTATAGGGCGACAAACGTAAAGCTGGTCTTGTAAATAATTGTCCTATATCTATAACCCCTCCATTAATATCACCACCGATATAATTAGGATTATGCGCTTCAATCTGTTCAGTATTCATAACATGTTTTGCTAAAATTCTATCCCTGAAACCGGGAGCAAAACGCTCTACCTGTTTTTCAATCTGATCCGTCATATCCTTAGTTGATCCATTTGGAACA
>DASVUU010000844.1:0-6833 GCA_036386935.1 Cytophagaceae bacterium
CACAAATAACATATTCCTGTACTCAACTATAGGTGGGGTGCAAAGAGTAAATGCTACAGTCCTTTCTATTTCCACTGACGGGAATACAGCACAAATTTCAGCTTCCTACGTCTATAGGATTATGGATACGTTTGGGGCAGGGACTACTGATGGTACAAGGGCTCTACTGCCAGGTTTAGTTCAAACGTATGTGTTGCAGCACTACAGAAATACAAATAATAAATCCCTTTATAGACCTTATATGCTCGGTGTCGATGTTAAAAGATAAGCTTAAAATAGTAGTTATCAGCCTTATGATATTAGGCTGCGAAAATCAGTCTAGTTCTCTTAAAAAGAAGGAGAAGTGTATACCCGGATGTTGTAATCAATTTTCCTTACTTCCGCATTATTATGAAGAAGTAGCGAATGGCGATAAGATTGGGTATGAACATTACTTATACCTAGATAAATATCAAGAGGGATGTTTCAATTACATTGATTTTGTTAAAATCGCAAATGAATATAAAGATACATGCAAAAATAATACTCCAATTAATGGTATATATTTTTTAAAGTCAGTTGAAGGCTTCAATGCCAAAAATGAGGATTTAAGAGATTGGAATGAAATCGAGAAAAACCTATTGCTCGGTTTATACTATAATACTACAGGCGAATTATCGATAATTAAATATACCGTAGAAAGTGAAATGAGGAAAATACGACTAAAGAAATAGTATAGGGTATGGAGCTTGTAGCTCTTAAATAGAAGGGCAGACTGAAAATAAAGAAGCCTAGAGAGATCCAGGCTTTTTTATTTTGTAAATGTGTATCCCAGATAAGAATTGAGCTCCATGCGCAGAGGATCTGTTAGCAAATACCAATACCAAAAAGCAATTTTACTAAGAAGGTTGTTGAACCTGCGAATTTAAAAATAAATGTTGGGGGAGAAGGGAAAAGACTGGTTACATAAGTAAGGTGACAAGGAATGGCTACAATACAGCAGTAGCAAACAATGGCAATGCGGAAATGGATAAGCTAGTTTATGACTATTACCCTAATACCAATAAGCTAAAGAGGATCAATGAGACGACGACATCACCGCTCAATAGCAAATTGCAGGATCTTACCCAGCAAGCTGACGATAATTATGAATATGACGAGGCAGGATATCTGAAGTTTGACAATGCAGAGAATCTTGAATTTAAGTGGACTTATAACGGTAAGATCAGTGAAATGATCCCTATTTCTTCTACAGGGAAATATAAGCCACATGTAAAATATGCCTACGATGCACAGGGTAATAGAGTAAAGAAAGAGGTCAATGAAGCACCTTTTAGTGGTACAGGTGTAAGACAAGCACTCCCTGGTAAAATAAAGACAACGACCTATGCTAGAGACGCTCAAGGCAATATCATGGCGGTCTATGAAATAGAAAAAACATCAAGCTCGATCGGAGAGGTACACACCTACAAACTAAAAGAACTTCCTATTTATGGAAGTGATAGAATAGGAATATATAAGCCGGAAGCATTAATAGATTACTTCACCTACTCAGCGACACAGAAGCAAGTTTTTGCAAATAGGCCATTTGGCTCAAGCAACGAAAGGCAAGTAGGGAAGAAAGAGTACGAGCTAAAAGACCATCTAGGCAATGTAAGAGTAGTATTCGGCGATGTAAGAAGCGAAGCATCTCCCGGAGGGAAAGAAATAGACGTCAGAAGCTATTATAACTACTACGCCTTCGGCGCCACACAGCCTGGAAGGAATAAGGATGTAAGAGGCTACCGATTCAACTTCAACGGTAAGGAGATGGACTATGAGATCGGATGGCAAGATCACGGTATGCGGATCTATAGACCCGATATTGGAAGGTTTGGTAGTGTAGATCCTATTGCTAGTTCTTATCCTGAGCTTACTCCATATCAGTTTGCTAGTAATAGGCCAATTGATAGAATTGACTTGGATGGACTGGAATTTCTTTCTTTGTCTTCCTACCGACTTACCGATAAACAGATAAAAGTTGTACATGAGGCACAAGTTGAGATTCTTCCCAAAGGCCTTAGTCTTACTGATGTTAACGATGCGACGGTTCTATCCACATGGATAACGAGAGGCCAAAAGGCGATTAATATCGATGGGACCCCTGCCACAGGATTGGATAAGGGGTTTGCAGCAGCTGGGGCTGTAGTGCCATTTGTGAGTGGAAGTGCAGTTAAACAGGGACTCAAATATGGCTTGAGAGGTGGAGAATGGACTATAAATGCCTTGCGATTTGGCTCTAGAACAGCTGACGCTATTTCGGGCGGAAGTAGTGCATTACGTCAGGCTTTAATAAAAAATGGGGCAGATTTAGCAGGTAAAGAGGCCCATCATATCATACCAACTCAATTGTTAAAAGAAAATAAAGTCGTACAGGATGCAGTGGATGCAGGATTCGATTTTAACGGAATAGAAAATGGTATGGCATTAACTAAAGTAGCAGAGGGGGGAGTTCATGCCAATCACCCTAGGTATACTCAACAGATAAGAAATGCCTTAAATCAATTTGCAAATAGTAATAAGGCATATACACCCGCTGAAGCAATGGAATTTTTGAAAGATTATTCTCAACAAGTCAAAAAACAAATTCAGAAAGAATCTATCGACGCTGGAAGGAAATTAAATAAAGTTATAATAAAGTAAATGGACTGAAGCCTTACACAAAATGTAAGGCTTCTTGCATTTTAATTCCAGAGATGTCCATTAGCGCCCCTTTCAATTTCTTCGAAGTATAAATTCTAATATCAAAAGGAATGCAACTAAAAAGGTCTAATTTTTCATTGAACTTCTCATCAAAAGATATTTGGTCGATATCTATTCCCCAAAGTATTCCATTTTGCTTTTTTAGCTCTAAATAATCTTGATAAGAAGTTAGTTTAATAACGTCTTTCCTAAAGGTACTTTTTGTCCAATAAAAAACTGATTTCAAATAATTAATCCTATCAGTAAAATTGTCTACTAAATGCAACCAATAATAATCGTGGGTATTACCTTTTAAATCCTTCACTAAACATTTGTAATATTTATGGTTCATAATAGTAAACCCTGAAAGGAGATTTTTCACTTTTGCATTAACTAGCAAACCATGAGCCGAAATAGCAGCTTGCGATAACACATCTGTAAGCTTTGCTTTGGGTTGAAGCTCAAATAATATTTCTGAATCGAAACTAGCAAACTGGTCAAAATGAATACCATGTGCAAATTGTTGGCTAAGACATGAAACCTGTGGAAACACACTACCAACTTGCTTATCCGTCCTGTTTTCTAGAGTATAATACATGCCTTTAATAAATTAGAATTGAAAAATATTGTATCAGTTTATCAAAGATACTTATAAGGAATGAATATTTTTTCTCCTTCAGAGTAAGCTTCTCTAAACTCCTGCTTTCTTCTGCACCCCTCTTAACTCTCGATAATGTATCATCACTATTAAATGTTAGGCTCTTTGTCATAAGCGTCCATGTTTAGGATAGGAACGTACCAAAAGTTTTATACATTGAATGCTTAAGAGTTCGACTAAAAAGAGAAAAATCTCAACTTGCAACATGATAGATAAAATTTTAAAACCTTATTTAAGCCCCCACTCTGCTCAGCAAGAATGACGTACTAGCACAAATAATTGAAGCACATGCTGCATCAGAACTCGTATTTCCAGGTGGAAGTTTGCCTTCCAGTACAACCAAAAAAGGAAAGGATGTATTGCAAGGAGGTAATAGGTTGCCAAAAGAGAAAATTAAAGCTGCACCAGCTAAAAATGGGATGCACCTAGGAGCCGATGACAAGCCAGTTGAGTTACACCATCGTAATCAGACAGAAGATGGGCCGATTGACGAAATGACAATGACAGAGTATCGTGGCGGAGCAAACTATAAAAAGAATCATACTAATACAGGACAAACAAAGTCATCTATTAACCGGAAAAAGTTTAGTAAATTAAGGAAAGTGCACTGGAAAAAAGAATGGGACGGCAGCAGATTTGACAAGGCAAAAGAATGAGTTATGAAGGAATATTACAAGGAATATACATATAAGAGGGATAACCGTTTGTCGTTTATTATAGACTGTAATGGAAATGTTGCTTATGCCTACCTATTAAAGGATGAAGATATAGTTTCTGATGTATGGCTATATAATGTCGAGGAAACCCCTGAAGTGATTAATTGGGAAGATAAACATTCTATGCCATTTTTAAATCCTAAAAATTATACTCGAAATGATAAAAAGATTTCCGATATTAAAGATTTAGATGAGGTAAGCTTAGAATGGGAGTGTTTACAAAACGAAGTAACTGTTACGGCTTACTTCAATAATAGCTTAAAAGTGATTTTAAAGCTAGGAACTAGTCCAGGATGGTCGAACAATGTTTTCAAAGATGGACCTCTTGCAAAAGTCTTAATTTAACTTTTATTATTTTAAAAATGAGCTACCATTTAAGTATAGGCGAACGTAAAGGTTAGAAGATAATTTTTCTAATACTGCTTTAGTAAAGGTCTGTTCAATTTTAATGAGGTATCCTTTGATAGGAAAGGATTTTTCTCTTAGTGATGAGGATGATTTTTCTGGTATCGGAGTTAATATGAAATGGCTGACTCCAGACGAACAAATAGACGAGGGATTTAATAACTACCCTGGAATGGCTGCTGGTTCAGTGTGGATATATCCCGGTTGGTATTTGTTTATTTGGATCAGGCGATCCATACTTCGTTAAAGAGGTGGAAGAAGAGCTGAAAATTATAAGAATACCACATGATGCCATTTTAGAAAATGGAGAAGTTGATGAAAGTCAAGTTGAATATGTTAATTCTCTAAGTTATTTTTTGTCTTTAGAGTAGAATAAAAGTCATAAATCGATTAAAGCTTAATCTCTTCACACCAAAGAATGGTGGTTTTGTATGTACAGCTTGTGGAGGATTTTTGATGCCACGGGTCAAAGCCTACCACATGTCTTTGCGCTTAATGTTGCCATTAGGTTTACTGAGGCTGAAGTTGAGCTAGAAATCCGACGGGAGACTTTATAAAAGTTGGTGCTAGAAAGGTGCCGTTCGGCGATGGCAGGTTATAGAGTAAAGAACTTGAAAAGGTTAAACTCATTGGACGTTTAGAGGATCTGAGAGATATTCCTAGAAAACAAACTCTGCTAGATCAATTACCAAATTTGGGCGGAAAGAAATTTATTAAAAAATCTAGGATTATGGCCCCCAAAGAAAAAATAACCAAAGACTTCATGTCAGCTTTAAATGAAGTAGAAGCCGAATTACTAAAGATAAAATTTTAAAGACATTCTATCCATAGAAATGGATTTGCCTGTTTTGTCGATAACAAAAGCAATAACACGCGTGTCGAGTTTCTAATAGGCCCGTCTGATTGGAATTTAGAAATGATAATTTACACATCCAGCAAAAAATATGCTTTTAAAGATTTAATGGAAATTCCTTCTGTATATAAGTGGGTTAATGATAACAGGTATACGGACGGAAATAAAAAAAGCATTAAAAGAGAATTGTTGTGGTTTATAGGTTTACAAGAGATTTTTTTGCCATCAGTAGAAAAAGTTAGTTGATCTTGATGGATTGATAAGAGTGTTTGCCCTTGGTGACACAGCAACTGTTCATAACGATTCTGTAATTTTTAGAATAGCGGATGTTGGAAAAGCAATTGAAGTAGAGGATATAAGATATCGCTAGATTTTAATCAAGCTACATAACCTAACCTATAAACCGAATGCGAAACATAGTAAAATTTAGTGACATGCCTAACGGTATTGGGTTCTGGAGAAAAGGTGATCCGGTAGAATGGTATAAAAGTTCAAATCTAATGGTATTTTATAAAGTCAAGCCGGTGCAAGATTTTGAAACTAACCTTGGAGATGAACTCGTATTAGTTCACCCTAAATATTGCAGTAAGTGTTGGTCTCCTACCAACACTTACCCGCCGTCGAAAGTTTGTCATAATTGTGGTGAGGTTAATGAGATTAGAGAGAGTTTAGAGACAATGAAGAAGGCTATTGAGGATTGGACAGGGAAGAAAGACCCTCACATATAACTGAGGCAATCCCAATTTTTTAATAGCCGTTCACTCAGAAAAGTGTTTTAAGGTATTCTTCATACCTAATGCCTATGGAAAGATCAGTGAAGTGATCCCAGGCTATGTAAAGGGTAAGGACATGAAGCCATCATTGAAGTTTACTTATGATGGTATGGGGAACAGGGTAAAGAAGGAAGTAAATAAAGTGCCATATACCTCAAAAGGAGACGCTCAGAGAGAATTAGAAAACCTTACAGCCACTTATTATGTAAGAGACGCAAGCGGCAATGTGATGGCCATCTATGAAAGAACCAATGTGAAAATACCACCTAGCAAAACTTTCCCACTTACGACCTATAATGCGACCTTTGCATTAAAGGAAGTACCATTATATGGAAGTGACAGACTTGGAGAGTATCAACCCGATGAAGTCATAGCTACAAAGACGAATCTTATTAAACAAGATAGTCCATCAGACTATGTACAAGGTGCTATAATCGACTCCTCAGAGATACTATTTACAAGGGTGGTAAATAAGAAAGTGTACGAACTAAAAGATCATTTGGGTAATGCTAGGGTAATGCTAAGTGATGCTAAGAAGACCATACAGAGTAATACCACAGGTGCCCAGGAAACGGGTGGTGGTTCACCCCCTCCCTTCATTGATGAACCATTAAATCAGAATGCAGGGGTCTACGCAGTAGTGACAGGACAGAATAATTATTACGCTTTTGGTATGCAAATTCCAGGCAAATCATTTAATTTGGGATCGTATCGTTATGGGTTTAACG
>DASVUU010000845.1:0-8168 GCA_036386935.1 Cytophagaceae bacterium
TTAATCTGGTCGAAACGATCTGTTTCTTTAATGCCAATGATGACCATTGATCATTGGCATTTTTGTTTTCGCAATTTGAAAATTATGGAACAAATTGTAACTTCAAATTATTATATAGAGGTAGCTTGGCAGAATTGGGAAATGAAATCTGTTCCAAAAAATTCGGTCCGGTTATTGCAATTATTTGAAAAAGGAACCCCGATAAAATTATGAATAAGTTTGTTTTAAGTTTAGTTATAACGATTGCCTCGATAGTATCTTCAAAGGCTCAATTCATCGATACACTACAAACAAGTAGCGGATTAAGGTATGTAATAATTAATAAAGGTCAAGGCAAGAAGCCATGGCACGGACAAAAAGTTACTATCCATTATACGTTGAGATCTATTGACGGAAAACAGTTGAAGACGAGCAAAGGCGAGGAGCCTCTGAAGTTTACCTTAGGCTCTGAGATGGTCTCAAGAGGCCTTCAGGAAGGCATTGCGCTCATGACAAAAGGTGATCACATGAAATTTATAATTCCATCTAAGCTAGCATTCGGAAAAGATGGCTATAGAGACGAGGTAAGCAAAAAATTTATTGTAAAGCCTGATACAGATTGTATTTATGAAGTAGAACTTATAGATTTTAAATAAATCTATAAGTTCTAGAAGTTTTTGTATTTCATTAGTATAATTATTGTCATACCGACTAAGGTGCACACAGTCATGCTTAGCGGTAGGTTTTCAGGAAAAATATACAAATCAGCAGCAAGCCATATTCCTCTCCAGAATAGGACGATTCCAATTCCCTTAAATAACAAAGTCAATTTTTCGCTCATTTTGCAAAATGCAAAAGAAAACTAATTCTTAAAAGAGACTTTAGTTCTAGTTTTCCTTTAAGTATTTAATTATTAGTTTTCGTGCCTGGAAGATGTGACTTTTTACGCTTCCTAAAGGTATCGACAACTCATCGGCAATTTCTTTGTATTTGTACCCCTCATTATGTTTTTCGAATGATGCCTTGGTTGTCCCTTTCAGCCTAGCTATCGACGTGTTTAGATCGTTGTAATTGATACTCGATTCGACGGTATTCCTTGACTCATTTTTCTCAATACACATAAAGTCTACGTTTTCCTCTAGAATCCTTTTAAAACGTACAGATCTCCTATAATTATTGATGAATATGTTCTTCATAATAGTGCAAAGCCATGCTTTGAAATTGGTGGAGTCTGTAAATTTCTCTTTGTACATGAAGGCCTTTAAGTAGGTCTCTTGTACAAGATCCTGCGCATCTTCAGCATTTTTAGTCAGTACCAAAGCAAAGTTTTTTAATAAACCTGCGTGATTGATCAGTTTGGTATTAAATTCTATTGCGGTCATGTGTCTCTGTTTTTGTTTAATAAAAATATTAAAACATTAAACAAAAACCAAATGCTACTAATAATATTTGTTGTGACTCATAAATATTTTTTCAAATCCTCCGGCCCATTCAATATTGAAACGTTGGACAACTTTGGAAGAGGCGTCGTCCCCACATACGGGCCCGCTAAAAGGATTTCTGAAGAACGAAAGCTCTTTGATAGGCGAGTCAGATAAAAGTCAACTTCGACCTCCATCTGAGGGAACGTGATGACCGTGATAATGAAATCGGCCCGCCGTTGAGTGGATAGAAGTTCAATATCTTCCCAAGGGACAGACTGACCAAGATAGATTACTTGATGCCCCTTTTTTTTGATCATATAGTGGCTAAAAAGCAATACCAGTTCGTGCCATTCCCCTTCGGGAAGAAACAAAAGAAAGACCTTTGCGGTGGATGAGGTGTCTAACGTTAGGCAGTCGATTGCACTGATAATCTTTCTTCTGATAAGATTTGAAATGAAGTGCTCATGGGATGATGCAACAAATCCTGCATGCCATAAAGTCCCTATCTTCTGCATAAAGGGAAATAGACTTTCTATAAGGGTTTGCTCTAAGCCTTTTTTAACAACCGATTCGGATAGGATTCTTTCAAAAAGCACTTCATCCATCTCTAGTGTAGCTAGAAGCCAATGATGCATTGTGACCTCCGGTTCTTCACCTATCGAGAACTCATTGAGCACTTTAAGACCCAGTTCTTCGGCTGAATATTTAGCCAGGTGACTTATCTTAAAACCTCGCTTGTTTAGAAAGGAAATATTCAAAAGACATTTTAATTCCTCGGTAGTATAGAGTCTGTTATTGTTGGTGTCTCTATGCGGGGTAAAAATAGTATGTCGTTGTTCCCACGCCCTGATAGTATGGGCCTTTATTCCTGAGATGATCTCAAGGTCCTTGATAGAATATTTCATTATGAACCCATATTCTGATGAAACAAATGAATATGGCCATTGTTGAAAAGGCAAAAAAAAACCTGTCATTTCTGACAGGCTTTACACGATCTCTAAATTCTAAATTATTTTACTTTAAAGTTGCTTTCGCCAATTTTATGTCCTTCACAATATGCTTCCACATTGTATACACCAGGAACATAGTTGAATCCCTTCAACATCGTGAATTCTAACTTCTGGTTTGAATTGTCAAACGCAACATTTTTAGCAAGTGTATAAGGTAGTTCTTGTCCATCAGCAGTCTTTAAATTACCACCGCCATTGTTAGGATCTGAAAACACAGTTCCCGTTGGAGTGATTAGTCTTACACAGAAATCCTTGTTTGTCTTCTTAGCAGCCTTATTGTCAGCCAATACGAAGCTTACTTTAATTCTATCTATTTTGCTAGCTTTGTATTCCTCAGCACTTATTTCTTTGTCGTTCTCCTTCAAAGCACTTACTTTCATATTGTCTGCTTTTAGGATAGAAGCATAAGCAAGTTCTTTTTCTCTCGTTGATAAAGAGTCATTAAGCCTTACTTTTTCGCTAGATAGGGCAGTTACATTGGTAACCAACGAATCATTTTGAGATTTCAAAGCAACGATTTCTTCATCCTTCTTTGTGATCTCAAGTCTTAAGCTAGCAACCATAGCGTCCAATTCTTTCCTCTTAGATGCATTAAATTTGGAGGTTCTCTTAATTTCAGCAATATATGTGTTCAACTGCTTAATCTGAGAATCTAAAGAATCATTTTGTAATCCAAGTTTTTCTCTTTCAGCTCGTATTCTATTCAAATCAGCTCCTAAATCTTCTAATTCTTTCGTTTTAGACACAATTTCATTGCTCTTGTTGTCTACAACTCCTGTAAGCGTGTCGATCTGAGTAGTCTTGTCATTATTCTTCAAAAACAGAACTAGTACTAAGATGATTAAAACCACATTGGAAATAATCAAGCCTGTAATAAGGCCTTTTTGGTTTTTGTTATTCGTTGTCATAAAGATTGATTTGGGTTGTTGTTTGTTGTGTTTTGTTTGTTGTTCAAAGTTAAAATTCCAGAATTTTTTCAAATAAAGCAAAAAATTGATGTAATTTTTTCTAATAATTTTAATAAAAACGCATTTAATTGTAATGATTTGAAAAGCACTTTCGTCAAAAGGACTTCATTATAAATTATTTCCCCTTTTCAATTCAGCCCTCTCCATTGTATTTTCTTGTGTAAGTTTATTTGGATTTGGTTAGTAATTTCTTCCATCTACCTGCCGTATCTCTGCGAGTAACTTGCACAAAAATGTAAGTCACTATCAATGCAAATAAAATTCTAAAGATGAATACCGCGCTGTAGTGCGCGCCAAGTGACATCATGAGTAAACTATCTTCAATAAGGCTGTGGCAAAGCCCCATCAATAGAAGGGAGTAAAAAATTTCCATCTTATCTAAATTGCCCGATTTTGCCTCGCTTATTATAAGCGCACCTCCATACAACAACCCCAGCGTAAGACCAATAACCGTTATAGGAATGACTGCTGCACTAATTCCCAGGATTTTTATTAGCGGCTTTAAACCTCTATTTAATAAATCAATTGCACCTATAGATTTTAGTATTCGCATTAAAAATAGAAGGAAGAAAATAGCCACAAAAAAGAATACATAGTTTTTAAATTCCTCCGCTGCCCAAGTTCCCCAAGAAGTATCTCGCGCAGGATTAATTGCAAATTTCATATTAGATGCTCCCTCTAAAATTTCAAATTTGGAGTAAATAAGAAATAAAATATAACCGCCTACAATAGCAAATCCGATTCTAATAACAAGCATTACCCATAGTCTGACGCCAGCCTTTGACGCGACCTGTAGCTCAATAGGCAACGTGTGAGCTACAAGCATCATATAGGAAAGTACACTTATTTGGGCGATGCTTAGTGTGGGCTGGGTAGCTAGGGAGAAGTAAGCTAGCATTCCGCCGTAAATATTTGTGAGGAGAGTCGAGCACCAAACCAAGGCAGAACTTCCAGGAAGTCCGACCAAGCGCATGATAGGCTCAAGTATGCCGGCAATGGAATTAAGAGAACCTGTGATACTCAATAATCTGATGACAATAGTCATGGGAATCATTATCTTAAAGATCACGATGGCCGCTTTGACAGTATCAAAAAATAAAATTTTAAAAAAATTAATCCAGGAAGAAACCATATTGAAAAAAAAGAAAGGGCATAAGCCCCTTCAGTTATTTTATCACAGTAAATTTGCCGGTCCGTTGTGGCATTCCTTTTTCATCTGACCATTTATAGATATAAATTCCATCGCCCAGCGAGGCTGTATTCACTTCAATTTTATTACCATTCGCCTCTGCCTTCAATGCTGTTTTGCCATTTAAATCCAATATATCAAGGTTTTTGAACTCGGGTTTTAAATTATCAAACACAATCAAATCCTTGCAGGGATTTGGGTAGACCAATCCGTTTAGCTCAAATAAACTTTTGTCAACACCTAAAGGCAGGGTAAATGAAAGGTTATCTACAAATAAAATGCTTCCTACCTTTGGTTTGGTTAAATCGCTAGATACTATTAGTAGTGTTAAAGTATCCGGATTTCCATCTAGAGCTATTGCAGTATTAAATGGTTGATACTGGCCGATTGTTCCTTTGATGAAATATAAACCGCCGCCAACTGGTTCAGTTTCTTTAGTAGTCTCATTGTATCGAGTAAATAGAGCCAAAATTCCCGCAGAGTCCCCAGGCATAATTGTTCCCTTAATACTTCCCTTTAGACTTGTTGGACGTTGGGTAAATGGAATGCCTTGCACGGATTCATTGGTGATGTCTATTCCACCAGGACCTGCCAAGCCTACTACCGTGTCCACCTGCCTGGTGATAAAGTTTGTATACGATTTTGTTTCGAGGCGCATCGCAAAGTTTCCGCTTACCTTGTCCGTCACCTTCGTTACGGTTGCTGGTGCACCCGCAGCTATATAAATATTTGAAGTTGCCCAATCGGTAGGCTCCTCAAAGGAGGAGGTAAATACGGTGGTTGTTTTCCATGACTCCAAATCTCCGTTTGGGATTTGGGCATATGAGCTCAGTGTCCATAAAACAGCTGATAGAATAGTAAAGCTTTTTTTCATTTTTGAAATAGGTTTAGTGGTTATGATTAAAGATCATAAAAATAATCTTCATCTTTTTCTTCCTCTACGGAATTTTCTACAAATACTTCAAATTCCTTCTCAAAAAGGACATGGTCCCCGTCGAAGATTTGAAATGTCCAATAGCCCGGTATCATTTGCCAATTGAATTCAAAAATTACAAAGTCATTATAAACTCCTGCACTATTTACCTCCTTCTCAACCAGAGTTTGAGTAAAGCCTAATCTGTCAGAATTCTCCACTTCCGGATGAAGCAACCTACACGTAAAATAAGATCCGGCGAACTGACTTAAGCTATATTTAATTCCAAAACACAAACCCGCATCCAAAGGGATTTTGTCAGTCCCTCTCAAAAGCTTTAATTCTGCATCTACGAATTCATGGCCAATAAGACTAAGTTCAGAAAGAATTTTCTTTACCGATCGCACCTCAAAAATTCCATATTCTATCAACTCAACCCTAGGATGACTCATAAGTCAAACTTAAAAATTATTTGTTGATTAAATTGACTTAATATGATATTCCGAAATGAAAATAGCCTGGGCTGAGAACTACGTGCTTGATTTACCAGAGGACCATCGGTTCCCTATGCTTAAATATGAACTCATCCCTCAGCAATTGATCCACGAAGGTGTGATTCAAGAGGAAGAAATTTTCAACCCTACAGATATATCTGAAGAATTGATATTGCTCACCCATACTCCAGAATATTGGGATAAATTAAAAAACGGCAACCTTTCAAAATCTGATATAAGGAAGATTGGCTTCCCTTACTCTGCCCCATTAATAGAAAGGGAGTGTTGTATTGCTAGTGGAACAATTATGGCTGCCTTATTTTCCTTACAGGACGGCATTGCTTTCAACAGTGCGGGTGGTACACACCATTCGTTCGCCGATAGGGGCGAAGGTTTTTGTTTATTGAACGACATTGCTATTGCAGCAAACTATCTTTTGTCAATTAATAAGGTTTCTAAAATCTTAGTAGTTGATTTGGATGTTCATCAGGGAAATGGCACTGCTAAAATCTTTGAGCAGCGAGAGGACGTGTTCACGTTTAGCCTACACGGTAAGAACAATTTTCCGATGTTCAAAGAAAGGTCTGATCTAGATATTGCTCTTCAAGACGAAACAACTGATGAAGAATACAACGCGGTCTTAAAAAAGACACTTCCAGCTCTAATAAATTCAATACGTCCAGAGATCATATTTTACCAAGCTGGCGTAGATGTTCTGGCAACAGATAAGTTAGGGAAGTTGGCCTTGACTAAAGAGGGATGCAAGGAAAGAGATAAGCTAGTATTTGGGTTAGCAAAATCTAACAATGTACCTGTCTGTGTGTCTATGGGAGGTGGCTACTCAGAAAGAATTGCGGATATCGTCGATGCCCATTGCAATACCTTTAAGGCGGCGAGAGAGGTTTACAATTAAAAAAAGGAGAACGTTACATTCTCCTTTTTAAAGATCAATGAATCTAAAGTTTATTTTTTGACCTTAGCATCTAATAGACTGTCGGTTTTTGACGCCATATCATAATGCATTTGCAAAGTAGGAATCATTTTATCAGCCAAGGCTTTCACTTCCGTATTTTTTGTATCCTCACTGATATCCTTGAAATTTTCTAATGTTTTTTTATGATCAGCAACCATCATATCCATATAAGCATCTTCGAAATCTCTCCCTTTCTTTTCTTTCAAGCCCATCACAGTAGACTTGTCATCACCATCTAAAGAGTCTGGAACTACTATATTCATTTTACCTGCTAAAGCTTTGATTTCAGTACTAGATTTTGTGTGGTCGTCAATCATATGTTGTGCAAACGCTTTTACGTCTTTGCTTACCGCAACTTTCTGGGCAAGTTTGGCAGCTTCTATTTCCCTTAGGTCAGTGTTGGCCGCTGTAACAATAAAGTCGGCATCTCTTTTGGCACCATCGGCAGCATTTTGTGCTTCTAAGATAGAGTCGTTCTTATCTTCAGCGATATCCACTGTCTCGGCTTTTTCTTCTTTAGGCTGATCGTTGCAAGACGACATGTAGAACAATGATCCAACAAGTAAAAATGTGAATGTAATCTTTTTCATAACTTCGGTTTTAGTTTAATGTAAATCACTACAAATACCGCTTGAGCTCGGAATTGTTTAGTTTTAAAGGGCAATTGCTTATATTTTCATTTTGAGGTTTTTGTAAATAAAGTATATATTTTTGTCAAATAATTTGAATAAAACAAAAAAGCCTTTATTTTTGCAACTCCTAAAAAATAAGGGTTGCTTCAAATTAACTTTTTGAGCCCTTTTCGGAAGTTCTTTAAAGGAATTAATTAAACACTAGTTGGGGAAATACCAAAGCGGCCAACTGGGACAGACTGTAAATCTGTTGACGTAATGTCTTCGAAGGTTCGAATCCTTCTTTCCCCACAGGGAGAAACTATTTTAAATGACTATGTCCTGTCATTTAAAGTTTAATAAGCGGGAGTAGCTCATTTGGTAGAGCGATAGCCTTCCAAGCTATAGGTGGCCGGTTCGAGCCCGGTCTTCCGCTCAGAAATGCCCAGGAATTCGCCTTTGTAGCTCAGGGGTAGAGCACTTCCTTGGTAAGGAAGAGGTCGTGAGTTCAATTCTCATCAACAGCTCTTTATTTGAACGGGCTGTTTAAGAGTTGATAGAGCAATCCCGATAATATCGGAAAGGTTGTCACGAAGTAAATAAGGGA
>DASVUU010000846.1:0-5743 GCA_036386935.1 Cytophagaceae bacterium
ATTGAAGAGTTACAACCAGACTTATTGATTACGTTTGGGCTAAGTGTAATTTCAAAAAATTTAAAGTTATTTTTAAGAAAACACAGGGCAATGCAGCATTGGCATATATTGGAAGCCGGGCCTGCCGCCGATCCCTTTCAAAGTCTCACCTGCATCATTCATTCCGACGAGGAAAGTTTTTTTGAAGGGATATTTGTTGACGCTTGTAAAAATTCCGCAAGGATTAGCTATTATGCTTCATGGCAATCAGCGGATCAAAACGCGAGGATGCAATTATGTTCATTTTTCAAAAACCAGCATCCTTTCAATGAATTTTCAGCCTTATTCAGGACACTAGATAAAATTCCTGACCAGGTCATTCTTCATCTAGCCAACAGCATGACCGTTCGGTATGCAAATTACTTGGGTTTAGAGAAAAGCAATATAGAGGTTTATTGTAATAGAGGTACCAGCGGCATCGATGGAATTGTAAGTACAGCGATTGGTGCTGCGATGACAACTGATAAGATCGTCACGGTAATTAGTGGCGACATGGCCTTTTTTTACGACCGAAATGCCTTTTGGAATAATTATCTACCTACAAATTTACGCATCGTCTTATTGAATAACCATTCAGGAGGAATATTTAGAATAATAGATGGTCCCAATAAACAACCTGAGCTGGAGGAGTATTTTGAAACCTATCAGCCGCTTACTGCATCAAGCCTCTCAAAGGAATTTGATTTTGAGTATATATTGGTAAATAATTATAAAACCCTGGATGATAGTCTCCCTGGTTTTTTTGCTGCCTCTGAGAAAATAAAAATATTAGAGGTAGAAAGTAATTCAAAAACGAACACAGAAGTTTTTCATCAATTCAAAAATTTTATAAAATAATGGAAAGTAAATACGCCTGGTCCACCCTTAAAGAATACGAAGAAATTAAGTTTCAATATTTCGAAGGAATAGCTAAAATAAGCATCAATCGACCTCATAAACATAATGCATTCACCCCAAAAACTGTTCAAGAGATGTCTGAGGCCATGGAGCTTTCCAGGCAAAACCAAGATGTGGGAGTAATAATCTTGACAGGTGAAGGAGGCCAGGCATTCTGCTCTGGGGGTGACCAAAGTGTAAGAGGTCACGGTGGCTATGTAGGAACCGACCAGGTACCGAGACTAAACGTTTTAGATTTTCAAAAACAAATAAGATCAATTCCCAAACCAGTAATAGCCATGGTCGCTGGATGGGCGATTGGCGGCGGTCATGTATTGCATGTAATATGTGACCTTACGATTGCAGCCGAGAATGCGAAATTCGGGCAAACGGGTCCATTGGTTGGTAGTTTTGATGGCGGCTTCGGCGCCTCGTATTTGGCACGAGTAGTTGGTCAGAAAAAAGCACGGGAAATATGGTTCCTATGCGATCAATACAATGCGCAAGATGCTTTAGAAATGGGGCTGGTTAACAAGGTTGTTCCTTTAAGCGACTTGGAAGAGACTACAGTAGGCTGGTGTAAAAAAATATTGGAGAAAAGTCCACTTGCTTTAAGAATGTTAAAATGCTCTTTTAATGCAGAGTTAGATGGACAAGCAGGTATACAAGAGCTTGCAGGCAATGCCACACTTCTGTATTACCTTTCAGAAGAGGCAAAAGAAGGAAAAAATGCATTTCTCGAAAAGCGCAAACCTGATTTTTCTAAATTCCCAAAGTTCCCTTAACAGGCAATTCAGACAAGGCTCACTCAATTTTTATCCAAATAGGTAAATTTCACGTATGTCAATCCAAAATACGACAATTTAGTTAGTCAAAACCACGTTTATGGGTAGCTCAAGAGTTAAACCATTGGCAGTAAAACTGTGTTTATCTAATGCTATTCTGTTCCTAAATAGTTGAAATTAAACTTATAAACTTTCTCCTTTTGAAAAATATCAAGGCATTTCTAATAGTAGTGATGTGGACAATGTATTCTTGCCATGCAAGCAAGCCTGTAACTGATGAGCCAAAGATATTAAGAATAGTTTTTGGGACTGGAGGTGGTATTACCGGAGCGTTTGATGAGCATATAGTTTTGCCAGATGGCAATGTCTATTTTTATAATAGTATTGAAGGGGAAGAAAAGTTTAAGGGGATAGTTCCTGGCATGATGCTTAAAAAGATACTGGACCGACCCCAAAAAATAAATTTTGAAAGGATTGAGTTTAACCAGCCATCCAATAAATATTATTTCATAGAGATATTTACCACTAAAAATTCCCATAGAGTCGTTTGGGGTAGCAATGAAACTGCACCTAACCAAGTAGTAGAGTTTTATAAGGAATTAAATAATGCATTGTCACAGTTGAAACCACATTAAAAGTCAAACATGATTTTCGTCTTTAAACCAGCCTTCAGATTATCATTTCAAATTTTTTGTTTTATTCTCCTATTTATTTCCTCTCGTCAGTACAGTTATGGCCAACGATCCCAAAATCCGTTTACAATACAAAAAGGAAAGAAGTCTCCTAACATTTCCCGAAATCTCCGAAATACCTCTGATGCTATAATTGAGACTACCGAAGACCTTACCATTAAACGAAATATGAGAACTGGCTTAGCCAATTACATTGAGGAAACAGCGCAGTCCGCTAGCTATCTGCGAAGGGATGAAAGTGATTTCGTAAGTAATAAAGACAAATCCCTCGAATTCTTGAATAAGATAGCACCAGTTCTAAAGATAAAGGACCCTCAAAAAGAATTGTTTATCATCTCAGAACAAACAGATCAATATTCGCAATCACATATAAAAATCAGGCAGCAATTCAATGGTATCCCCGTGGCGGGGAGTGAATCAATAATTCATATAAAGAGTAATGGAAAGATAAATTTTCATGGTTACGCCTACCCCACTCCTATCGCCAACAAGACTGCAAAAATTGATAAAGAGCAGGCCGTACAAATTGTATCAGCAGATTTAGAAAAAACAAGCATTCACAAAGAGTTAAATACAAAGCAGAAATCTGAGCTCGAATACGAAGGTCCTTCCTCTAGGTTGATTTATCATTATATAGAAGGTATAGCAAATGAGTTGGTACTTGCCTACGAGGTGACAATTAGAAGCAATCCAATCGACGAATGGGTCTATAAGGTCAATGCATCGAATGGTAGGATAATTGACAAATATAATCACACATGCAGTGTTACAGTGCCTGCAACGGCCACGGACCTAAATGGTATCCAACGCGACTTCAATACAACTAAAATTGTTGACAACTACTATTTGATCGATGCGAGCAGGCCTATGTATAACCCACAGTCAGTATTACCTTCCAGCCCACAGGGCGTCATTTGGACAAAAGATGCAAAAAATACTGACCTAACCGTTGTAGACCAAATTGTCACAAAAGACAATAATTGGAATGTAAATCCAACAGCAGTGTCGGCCCACTTCAACGCCGGGGCCACCTATGAATATTATAAAAATGTTCATAAAAGGAATTCTATAGATAATAAAGGAGGGAACATTATCTCGGTTATTAATGTGACAGACGAGGGAAAAAGTATGGAGAATGCTTATTGGAACGGCAAATTTATAGCCTATGGCAATGGTGGAACAACCTTTAAACCTTTAGCCGCCGCCCTAGACGTAGCCGCGCATGAGCTGACTCACGGAGTAATACAACATTCTGCAAATTTGAACTACGTAGGCCAATCAGGCGCCATCAACGAATCTATTGCGGATATTTTCGGTGTGTTGGTCGACCGCGATGATTGGAAAATAGGAGAAGAAGTGATGAGACCGGGAACCTATCCTTCCGGCGCCTTACGTGACATGTCTGATCCACACAATGGCGGAACTAAAGGTGATTACTATTGGCAGCCTAGAACCATGTCTGAGTACTTCATTACAAAAAGTGATAACGGGGGCGTGCACATCAATAGCGGTATTCCCAATTATGCATTTTATTTAATAGCAACAGCGATCTCTAAAGAAAAAGCTGAGCAAATTTATTACCGAGCATTGAACGATTATTTGTTTGCATCAGCCCAATTTGTTGATCTAAGAATTGCTGTTGTAGAGGCAGCAAAAGTTATTTACAATGACGGATCACCTGAAGTAATTGCAATAAGGAATGCTTTTGACGCAGTTGGCATTGCGGAAGGTCCTGGCACCGCCATAGGGAATCAACTTCCTCCAAACCCTGGAGAGACCTCGTTTATCTTTCATGGACTACAGGGTGACCCTAATTCCCTTTACCTTTTAAAAGATACCACAGGGATCTTTCCAATCTCTCAAACGCCGATGAAAAATAGGATTAGTGTTACAGACAACGGAGCCTTTGGTTACTTTGTCAACGCAGCTGGGAGAATCGTACGGAAAGACTTAAATACAAATGTGGAGACCATCTATGACAATCTAGCTATTTGGGACAACGTAGCCATTTCCAAAGATGGGAATAAAATAGCCGCAATTTCTGTCGACAAAGACTCTTCCATTTATGTAAAATCAATCAATACGGTAAATTGGAAGAAGTTCCTATTATACAATCCAACCTATACTCCAGGAGTTACCACTAAGGGGCCTCAATACGCCGATGCTTTGGAATGGGATTACTCAGGTGAGAATGTGATGTATGACTGTTTCAATGAATACCCTGGTAGAACAGACACGATAGAGTATTGGGATATTGGATTTATCAAAGTTTGGGACAATGCATTAAAAAATTACGGGGACGGCACAATTAAAAAGCTTATTCCTACCTTGCCAGAGGGTATAAGCATAGGCAATCCAACGTTTGCTAAAAATTCGCCAAATGTCATAGCGTATGACTACATAGATGAAAACGAACGGGCGGCCTATATTATAGGCTCAAATATTGAAAAAGGAGATTATGACACTATTTTTGCAAACAACACCTTGGGATTTCCCAATTATTCGACTGATGACGAGGTATTGTTATTCACTGTTGTCTATCCCAAAGACACAAGTGTCGCTTATGTTGAATTGCAGGGTAATAAAATTTCGTCATTAAGCGGATTTGCACCCATCGTAGAAAAGGTAGATAGGCCTATATGCTTTGCAAACGGATCAAGAGTAACAACTGATAAAATAGAAGCTAAAGAAGAGCCGATCAATATTTATCCGACCAATGTCGCAGAACATATAAATATTCAAACGCCTAATTATATTGTTGGCTATAGAATAGAAATAGTAAATATGTTAGGCGAGGTCATTAAAGTCGAACAAATTAAAGGTTCAGGTGTGAATCAGGTTTTCGTCGGGAATCTAAGTGAAGGCACCTACTTTATAAAGCTTTTTGAAAGAGACGTTCTCACCGCACGAAAATTCATTAAGTTGAAATAGTTATTTTAATAAGAAGTCATGATAGCTCAGACCCTATAGTTATAGACTTGAAAGATGACTTATTACTGGTTGGCTGTCTCTTTATATTCGTTGAAGTCTTACAATAATGGTGGATGGCCTCTTTAATTCTAAAATAACCTCACCTATTTCCTATGTTGTTACGCTGCATCCTCATAAAATAACCCATTTAACGACCGAGGTGCAAGCGTATGTCTTGCAACTAAAAAAAACGTATGCCTAGAATTCATTTTAATATTATTATATTTAAAATAATAATGTATTTTTAGGATATATCCTTTTATTTTTTTTTAATCATTAAATTAGATAACGGTTACAGAATGTAATTCTTTCAATTAAGGCGGAATCCGAAAAGCCAACGAGTAGGAATAATTATATAAAACATCACCTATGAAACAAAAA
>DASVUU010000847.1:0-6033 GCA_036386935.1 Cytophagaceae bacterium
GTCGTTTGTGTTGAGTGCAGTACCTCAAATGGATAAACCCAAAGTAGAAGCTGTTTCCCCATGCTATGGCAAGGCCAGTATCAATGATATGTCCTTTCGTAGTCCATACACTTTCACCTGGAAAAGAAGGTTTAATCAAACCACTGAAGTTTCGGATGTAGAATATTTTAAGCTTCACCAGAATGAGCCAATAAGGAAAACAAAGGTCACTAACGTTGTTATGCAAAATGTTTTTCAGCAGTCTGTAAGCGTGCCAGAGGGTACCACTTATGTATCCACTCCAAATCAGAAACTTCCTTTCGGCGACTATTTTGTAGAAGTATCCGATAGGAATGGATGTAAGGTAACAAGTGACGAGTATCAAGTTAAAAAGCCTGATTTTACCAGAGAGTATCACGTTTTCGTGACAATAGAAGACAAGCCTACATTGATAGGTGATCCTCTAGAACCTACCGAGACCAATGGCCCCAAACTGGCAGCGTTAGAAATGCGAGAAGCCATTGAAAGCAAGGTAGAAGAATGTGTGACCAAAAAAGTTGGGGAGATATCTGCAAAATATGCACAGAGCTGCCGGAACATTGACCTGCTTGATGACTACGTAGCAATGAGCTATAACATGCAGATGCAGCACAGCACACTTTACTACCATGACATGGCAGGAAATCTAGTCAAAACAGTTCCGCCTGAAGGTGTGAACAAACTAAAAGTAAAACCTGCCAACAGAAATACTCATCCGAACTATACGCTTGCTACAACATATGAGTACAATAGTCTGGGCCAAAAAATATCTGAGACCACTCCTGATGTGGGTACCACCAAATACCTTTACAATGACAAAGGGCAGCTAAGGTTTTCTCAAAATATAAAACAACTAATTGATGGTGAATTTAGCTATGTAAAATATGATGACTTAGGGAGAATTATAGAGGCAGGTCTGGCTAAACTGGAACCCCCTCAATCAGAGGACGGGATGCCACCAGCATTTCCTGAAAGTGATCTTAGTTCGCTAAAAAGTGCAAAATATATCAATGCAAACAGCAATGGCCAAATGTATCCATTGACAGGAGCGCTGGAAAGAACGGTTACTGTTTATGATACACTGGACAATACCATTGTCTACCCACAAGGAAAAGGACAAGAGTTTTTAAGGAATAGAGTTAGCCAGGCCGTCGCCCATAATAGAAATGGAAGCATAATTAAGACTTGGTATAGCTACGATGCCCATGGCAATGTCAGGTGGCTTGCACAAAAGACAGACGACCTTCCTACAAATTACATAGGATACGAATATGACCTTATAAGTAATAAGGTAACGAAGGTGAAGTACAACGAGCAATTCTTTCACAGGTATAGCTATGACGAAGACAATAGGCTAGTAAGCGCAGAGACCTCAGTTGGGGGATATATATGGGATAACGATGCCACTTATACTTACTATCCTCATGGGCCTTTGAGAAGGACAGAAGTTGGAGAGGACCGATTGCAGGGTGTTGACTATACTTACACCATCAATGGCTGGCTCAAGGCAATCAATTCACCAAACCTTCTTGCAACAGAAGATCCCTGGACAGATGGTTATGCCCAAAGCGAAGTGGCAGCAGACGAGTTCAGCGAAGTGATAGGCTACCATGAAAATGATTTTACAAGGACAGGTCCACTACTGGCAAATGCCGGCAATAAATATTACCTCCCAACGACGAGGAATCTTTACAATGGCAATATCAGTACCCTCACAAGCAAAATAGGATCAAGCACAGACGGCAGTTATCCAAATACACTTACCGGTAATGCTTATACTTATGATAGACTAAATAGAATTACAGGTTCGGACTTCAAGGTATTCAACACTACTGCTGGTAACTTTGGCAGCACAGACAACTTCCATGAGGACTTCAAGTATGATGGAAATGGAAATATAACGAAGGTAACGAGGAACGGCTTCAGTACCGCCGTCCCAAACAATAGCAATGCGCAAATGGATAAGCTAGTTTATGACTATTATCCAAATACCAATAAGCTAAAGAGGATCAATGAGACGACGACATCACCGCTCAATAGCAAATTGCAGGATCTTACGCAGCAAGTTGACGAGAACTATGTATATGACGAGGCAGGATATCTGAAGTTTGATAAGGCAGAGAATCTTGAATTTAAGTGGACTTATAACGGTAAGATCAGTGAAATGATCCCTATTTCTTCTACAGGTAAATATAAGCCACATGTAAAATATGCCTACGATGCACAGGGTAACAGAGTAAAGAAAGAGGTCAATGAAGCACCATTTAGTGCTACAGGTGTAAGACAAACACTCCCTGGTAAAATAAAGACTACCAGCTATGCTAGAGACGCTCAAGGCAATATCATGGCGGTGTATGAAATAGAAAAAACACCAAGCTCGATTGGAGAGGTACATACCTACAAACTAAAAGAACTTCCTATTTATGGAAGTGATAGAATAGGAATATATAAGCCGGAAGCATTAATAGATTACTTCACGTACTCAGCGACACAAAAGCAGGTTTTTGCAAATAGGCCATTTGGCTCAAGCAATGAAAGAACAGTTGGAAAGAAAGAGTATGAGCTCAAAGACCATTTAGGCAACGTAAGAGTAGTATTTAGCGATTTGAGAAGCGAATCATCCCCAGGAGGAAAAGAAACAGATGTAAGAAGCTATTATAATTATTACGCCTTTGGTGCTATACAGCCAGGAAGGAACAGCAGTACCAGGGACTACCGATTCAACTTCAACGGTAAGGAGATGGACTATGAGATAGGCTGGCAAGACTACGGCATGCGAATCTATAGACCTGATATCGGAAGGTTTGGAAGTGTAGATCCGATTACCTCGCAGTATCCTGAATTGACGCCTTATCAGTTTGCGAGTAACAGGCCGATTGATGCGATAGATATTGATGGACTAGAATCCGGACCTGTAAATGGGGTAAACAGTCAGGCCTATGGAGAAGCTTTCAGGAATTTTGGAAAAGGTATTAATACTTGGGGTTCGAACCCTGGAGACCCAGGGCTAGCGCATTCCTTGGAAAATGCTACAGGACTTCCAAGAGGTTCACTCAAAACCAATTATGATGTCCTAAGAGGGTATATGACCATGCTTGGACAAAGGGGTGCCGGTGGAAATCCGTGGAAAAGTGGCGGGCCTTGGGGTGCTCAAAGAAACTTGATTACAAAACCTAAGATTGGTGCAACTACAATAAAGGTCAGTAATTTAAGAATTAATGTGGGCGGAGAAGGTGAGATGACAGGCTTAATAGATGTAAATCCTTTAGTAGGAAATCTAAGAGATGAAGCAGCAATCAGACAAAGAAATCCCACGGGAGACTTTATCAAGGCAGGAGCAGAAAAACTTCCTTTTCCTGATGAGTCCGTAATAGATTATTCTTCAATTGGTTTAAACAAAAATGCATTTGAGTTCCCAGAACAGGTTGCTTCAGAAGCAATAAGAGTCTTAGCTCCTGGGGGTAAAGCTATAATAAATTCAAATTCTTTTATTTTTATGAATGCAAGAGTTCGTAAATCCTTCGAAGACCGAGGATTTAAAATTACGCCTAATGGTCAAAGTGCAATCATTACAAAACCACACAAAACCAATTAAGAAAAATGAATAATCTTTTTGAGTATCAAGATATACCTAATAATATTTCGTTCTGGAGAAAAGGAGATCCAATTCGATGGCATAAAAGTTCTAGTAATGAAGTGTTTCATCTGGGTGATTCTATGGTGCACATTGAAACTGATTTTAATGGGGAACTTGTATTGGTTCATCCGACCTATTGCACAAATTGTTGGTTTGATAGTGATAAGCATCCTCCTTCCAAGGTATGCCACAATTGTGGACAAAGTAGCGAAATCCGAGAGAATTTAGAAACGATGAAGAGGGCTATCGAGGATTGGACAGGAAAGAGAGATGCTCATATTTAATTACTAAATTAATTATTAATTACATTTCTGGGATCATCGATGCATTTTTAATTATTACGCATTTGGTGCCGTACAGCCCCGGGAAGGAATAAAGGCATAGCAGGCTACCGTTTCAACTTCAACGGTAAGGAGATGTACTATGAGATCGGCTGGCAAGATTACGGTATGAGAATCTATAGACCTGATATTGGTAGGTTTGGGAGTGTGGATCCGATAACCTCGCAGTATCCTGAGTTGACACCTTTTCAGTTTGCTAGCAATAGTCCAATTGGTGGAATAGATCTTGACGGGCTGGAATATGCTGTCCCTCTCAGCACCCTTTATGGAGATAAAACCGCTTCATACTTAAATCAAAGTGATGATGAAGAGGTCATTGCTACAATTGATGGAATGACGGCTTTGGCCACAGGGTTTGTCTCGGCAGCTGGAAATGGATTCGCTTTTGCAGTCGGTCGTTACAAAAATAGTATAGACAAGCCATTTTCTGCTTTAGGGTATTCTAAGAATGGGTTTCAAAAAAGACCTATTAATGAAAATTTTGACGGAAGTATCAGTCAGGAAGATGGAGGAAGGCTTGTAGCAGGCATATTAGATGCATCGGCTTTAGGGGGACTCCTAGTATCAAATCTTAGTAGATCTACTTTAAAACTAGGCCTATCTATGGACGAATTGAGGATGGGAGCAAATGCTGCAAAGCAATTGAAATTATTGCCGCAAGGAATGGTTCCTAACGCAGGAGGGAACATTGTTTCGTTTACTACTTTAGAAACTGAAACTTACTACAGAGTATTCTCAAGCAATCCCAATGGAGGGGCTTTTTTGACTAAAGTTGCACCTAAGTCTAGTACTTTTGCAAGACAAGGATTGGCGCTTCCGAATACTAATACTGCATCCTTTATTCAAGAGGTTTCGGTGCCAAGCGGTGTGATCCTCCAAAGATCAAGAGCCCTTCCCGCTTTTGGAAGACGAGGTGGACTCGAACAGTTTCAGATCTTGAATTATGATTCAAGGATAAGATTTAATAAAGGTGTACGTTTAAAGTAATATTTAAAAAATGGAAGTTGTCAAAGAATTAAATAATAGTGAGTTAACATATGATAATGTTAAAAATGACCAAGATAAAAGAAGTATAAGGGTCAAGGATGAAATTATTGAAATAAATTTTCAAAATATAATTGACACTCAATTTACTGGTGGTAACTTGGGTGAAAAGAGAGAACAGTTTGTAAATGATTTAAGGATAGGGATGTATTCTAAAGCTCCATGCGGAGGCTTTATTAATCTGTTTGAGGTGAAAAGTAATAAAGGAGTAAACTACGTTGTTTATTCTGGGATACAAGAAGTATCAAATTCCCATTATATAGTTACTATCCACAAAATATTGTTGAATAATGGAGGACTGTAGCAATCTGGTTCGGGAAGGTTTTGGTTAACGGTTTTGCTTTTTAATTAAATTCTACCTTAGACATTAAACTTATGCATCATTGTAGCCTGCCCAATTTTTAATTTCAGATGTTTTCTGTTGAAATGGTGCCGCTAGGGCTAAGGAGGGGGGAAATGACCAAACTAATTTTACTATGGAAAGCGAAGCATCCTATGTAGTCTAGGCAGAGGTTCCCTATGGCGTCAAAGGTAAAAAGGGACGCGTTTTTAGCCAATGATATGATTATGGGTTAAGTGCTCTAATTGAATAAGCTTTATTTTTTAAAGTAGGTTTGTCCATATAAGATTGCTTCAATAAATCTTTATAACTGGTTGGATTTGCTTGTGATTTAAGATCTCTGTAATAGTTTCCAGAGATTGTAGTATGGTACAATACTACTGCCAATAACTTTGACAGCACAGACAACTACCATGAGGACTTCAAGTATGATGGAAATGGAAATCTAACGAAGGTAAGGAGGAACGGCTTCAATACAGCCGTCGCAAACAATTAAAATTATGACATACATACTAGATGAAGTACCATACTTATGCCTTCTAAATTGGACCCTCAATAAGCGATCCTATTATAAGTCTGTAGATTCAGCTTATGGGGAATGGATAATAAATGATGCAACGGTTCCAAAATACATTCTCACGGTTTTTGATACG
>DASVUU010000848.1:0-5584 GCA_036386935.1 Cytophagaceae bacterium
GTCAAAGTAATTAATTCATTTACATATAAATTATAGCCTGCGGTCAATAAATAGTTCTTTCTATTACTAAAGGTTTTTCCGTTAGACGAGGCAAATATCTTATTGGGATCATAGGTGACTAAGTCTGGCGTGGATATACCGGCATAGAAAGTCGGGTTATAAAGATACAAGCCAAATCCTACTTTTGGCAATAGCGCACTTGTGATATTCTCATCGAATATTTGTTCGTCTTTTTCAGGATTCAAATTTGTTAAGCCTGATCTAAAGTAGGAAGCTCCCCCCTTTATACCCATAGAAAGGGTTGTTTCATTCGCCACAGGTATGCGATATGCGTAGTTGAGATACATATCTGTTTGGTTGGTTACACCTCTACTATCGTTCATTAAGTTTAGTCCGATGCCAGCCTTTTGATTTTGAATTGGGGCATCGATGTTAAATAAAAATGTTTTTGGAGCACCCGAAAATCCAGCCCATTGATGCCTATAAAACACTGTTGCGTTCATAGATTCGTTGGTACCGGCAAAAGCTGGATTATAGAAAAGCTTGTTGAACATGTATTGCCCAATCAGCGGATACTGCTGAGCATATGCATGTTTACAGGTGCATACAAGGAATATGAATAGTATAATTTGTTTCATTGCTTAGTGATTGAATTAATGAATTAGATGATGATTTTATTACCTTTTTATCTCGAAATAACCCGCGTACCTTTTCGGATCATTGTCGAGCTTCAAGACATAATAGTATGTGCCATCAGGCAAGTCCTTACCGTCTTTGTTGGTTCCCGCCCAGTCATTGTTGTAGTTTTTGAAGGAAAGCAGTTCGAATCCTTCACGATTGTAGATTCTTAGAGAGTTTGGCTTCGTGGAGAGGTAACGTATAAAGAAAACCTCATTGTCTCCGTCTCCATTAGGTGAAAACGCATTGCGGACATCGATTTCACTTCCTATGTATGCTAATCCAAATTCGCCTTCCCTCCCATTCACTGACAATATTTTATAGATACCTTCTTTCGTGCTGATGAATGAAGTATCTGGACTCATCACTAATATAGTGACCCTTTCATTGCTTGTTAAGTTAGAAAACACCACTGTCCACGGTGCTTGGCTACGGTCTGAAAGTATAGAAATTTTGATCTCAGAGCCGATAGGTCCAGATCCTTCAATCCGTGCCTGGTAGCTTATTTCATTGGCATCACGAACGTTAAGGGTAACAGCAGTCGTGTAGGCGGTATCTTTGCAGTCTAAGTCTATCACTTGACGTCTAAAGCATGTCGAGGTCTGCAAAGCTGGAACATCGTAGCTAGTGTCTGTTGACGCAGTAATATTCGACCAACCGTTACAAGTTGGATACGCTGCCTCTTGCCATTGGTAAGCATACTTACCTGAGCTGCCTGACGATCTTTCAAGGTTTAATATAAATCCATCTTCAGAATTTTTTGGTATTTCATTGGTGCTAAGTTTAATCTGACCCGCGTTCAAGGAATTTACGGGGACATTTATTATAGTTGATTTGCAACCATTGAGGCCATCTTGTATTTTAACAGAATAGCTCCCGGACCTCAGATTCTTGACTTCTAGTCCCGACAGTGTAGGGTTGTCTGGCCAGGAAATGACTTCGCGGCCGGAAACATTGGAGAGCTTTAAAATTATAGAGCCATCGTTTTTGCAGGAGGCGCTTTCTACCAAATCTGTCGAGATAATAATATTTGAAATTGGAGCTGATTTCACAATTAAACCGGAAAGGGTATCTTTGCATTCATTGTTGTCGGATACCACTACCGAATAGGTTCCTGCCTTCACATTGGCAGTCGAGTCATTGCCTATAGTATTATCATTCCAAGAAAACTTCAAAGGTTTAAGCCCAGTAGCCTTTATAATGATCTTCCCATTTTCACCATCGCAAGTTGGCGATGTGATTGTCGATGTAGCCACCACGCCTCCACTTAATTTTATGATAATAGTGTCCATCGCTCTGCAACCATTGAGATCACTTACCTCAAGTGTGTAAGACCCAGGAGACGGGTTATTTAAGTCTAAGATTCTATTCGTAGAAAGCAATGATTGGTTAAACCTCCAAGAGTAGGTTGACCATTCTCCGGCCGTTAGACTAGTTGATGTCCTCGGGCATACACTTAGATCTTTCCCTAGGCTAACTAACGGTCTAGGGTTGGATTTAACGAGAATCGAATCTGAGGCTTTAGAGATACAGTTTTGCAGGTTGGAGATCGCTACTTTATAATATCCAGTAATTGTAGCTTCAAAAAGTGTATCGATCTTGGAAGCTTCAATTTTACCATCTTGGAACCAAAGTATTCTTTCAGATCTAAGTGGGCGTTTGATATATAAAACTGCTTTCTCCCCCTCGCAGAAAGTTGTGTTTGTAGAGCTAAAGAGTATCGGCTGACTAGGTACTGGATTTAAATTTACAATTCGCAGAGGGGAAACCGATGAGCATTTACTCCCATCAGTACTACTAACTTTCAGTTTGTACACTCCTGAAATCGTTGTTGAATAATTTGGAAATGTAGCCCCCCTGATCGCATTGTTTTCATAATACCATTGGTACGCCAGCGTATTATTAGAAGTTAGCGATTTAAATTCAATTGAACTTCCGTTGCAAATATTATTTATTGAATCACCAGAGATAGAGGGCCGATCTGGCTTTTGGAGCGCTGTGAATACTTTAGAAATTGTATCGGTACATCCCTGTTTCAAGGTAATTGTCACTTTTAGATTCCCGGCCTCTTTTGTATAAAAAATATTGCTTTGGGAGATGATAGGTGCCCTTCCATTCAATGACCATTTATATTCAACCCCATTTGTAGGACTAGCCTCCGCCTTTAAAGTATCTCCTAGACAGAAGGTAGAACCCGTATTTAGAAATCCCGCAAATTTATCCGAGAAATTAAGTAGAACACTGTCAGAGGAAGAGCATCCCGTCTGTGCGTTTGTAGTTAACACTTTATACAATCCACCTGTCGTTGCAGAAAAGCTTGAACTGTTGTTGGCAAAGGCCTTCCCATCTTTAAACCATTGTATAGGCGATGTAGAAGTAGCATTTAGTGTCGCCGGCTGATTGGCACACGAACTAGCGGACTGACGTGGGCTTAGAACCAGCGCAGGGTTTGGATTAATGAGAACTCTCACGGCGTTAGACGCAGGAGAAGTACAGCCAAGATTTGTACTATTGATTCTTACAGTATATGTGCCGGTGTCAGATGCTACAAGTTTATCTGTCTGGTTAATTAGCGGCTTATTGTTGGAATACCATTGATAGTTGACATTCGTCTCGGTGGTAATTGCAGTAAGTGTCACCTTTCCACCCTCGCAGAAAATGATTGGGCCAGATGCGCTAATCCTTGGGGCCGCCAGGCTAGATACATTGACCGTTACGGCGCCAGTATCCTTGCATCCATTGATGTCAGTACCTGTAACAACATATCTTTGCGATTGAGTCATTGTGGCAACTGGATTGGATATTGTTGACGAAGAGAGGCCAGTGGAAGGACTCCAAATGTAGGTACTTGCACCTTGGGCATTCAGGGTTGTCGAACTACCAGCACATATTCTATTTGCTCCTCCAGCGCTTACGTTAGGATTTGCGAATACCTTTGCTACTTGAATGGAATTATTGGTACAACCGCTTACTGCGTCTTTTATCGTATATGATATATTTCTTTCACCTAAGCTTGTTGCTGAGAAAGTGTTGTTCGAGTTATCAACTCCTAACCCTGAGAATATTCCTCCCTTCAAATCTGGAGTGAGCACGGAACTAGGTTCCAATAGGCAATAAGTAGTTTTTAGACCACGAAAGGTAGCAATGGGAAGAGCATTTACATTTGTCCTTTGAGTACTGGAATTATTACAACCGGTTTTAGCATCACTGATCGTGTAGGTAATGTTGTTTAAACCGGCAGATCGAGGTGTAAAAGTATTTTTGATTGCATCTGTACCAGAGCCGGAGAATGTTCCACCTACAATAGTTGGTGTAAGAGATACAGCTGCATCATTCGAGCAATAGGAAGAAGCAAGGCCGCTGAAACTAGCGACAGGTAAGGCGTTTACCGTTGTGGTCTGAATGGTTGAATCTATGCACCTAGTGCTTGCATCAACCAAAGTATATCTAATTCTATAGCTCCCTGGTGAGTTTGGTGCAAATGTATTATTAACAGTGTCTACGGATACTCCTGAAAATTTACCTCCAGCTACTTTGGGAGCCAGGGTGATTTTTGAATCTATACACAATTGCGCTGTTAAGCCACCAAAAGAGGCATCTGGCAGAGTATTCACTAAAGTCGTCTGTGTGCTTGAATTTAAGCAAGTGGTTCTTGCATCTTTTATTGTATAGGTGATACTAATTTTGCCCCCTACATTCGGTGTAAAGGTGTTTTTCGCAGCATCTATGCCAGTCCCACTAAAAGCTCCTCCAGTTGTTCTAGGTGTTAATACACTACCCTTTCCATCCTTACAATAACTTTGATTTAGTCCGGTGAAGCTCGCATCTGGTAATTGCTGCACAACGACGCTGGAAACGTTTGAACTACCGGAAGTACAACCAGTCTTGGCATCCACGGCTTGAGCATAAAAATCTCCTGATTGACTAACATTTAAAGTGTCAAAGGTGCTTGATTTAATCAAGCCGGCCTTGTTGTACCATTGATACCCTGCCCCGCCCGTGGCCGTTAGAATCGCCTTGTTCCCTAAACATATTGTAAGACTTGCAGGTGAGATTGTAGGTATATTGGGAGACTGGTTGATTGTAATTGGAAGTGAAGCTTGAGAAGTGCAACCCGCGGTATTTTTCAAAACCAAGGTGTAAGCACCGACTTGCGTGGGCTTCAATGTAGTCGCGTTTGAATTTGGAAGCTCGGCCCCATTAAGATACCATTGGAAGCTAACGCCCTGTTCAGCAGTTATAGCCGTTAGAAACACTCCTTCGTTTTGACAGAAAACGGTCCTTCCCCTCACGCTAGGTTCAATCGTTGGAGTTGCGGGTGCGGGAGTGAAACTTACTTTGACTGGTAAACTGGTGAAGCTACAGGTTCCATTATTTGCAACGATATAAAAACTTCCTGAGGTAGAAGTTGTGTAAGAAATAGATGTTGCCCCCTGAATCAAGATTCTTCCGCTATACCATTGATAAGTCAATCCCGTCTCTACTACATTTGCTTTAATAGTAGCACTTCCGCCGCATATCACCGCATCTCCAGAAGGACTCGTGGTAAAAGCTTGTGGCGCTTTGTTTGATATTACTGAAATAGGATCAGTAAAAATCGAGCAACTTGTATTGGTCAGCTTCAATGTATAAGTCCCTGCCGCTACTGCATCGTAATAGGTGTTGGTGTCAACAGACCTTAAAATCGCATTATCCTTGTACCATTGATACTTTACGTTTAATTGTTTTGGGCTTACAGACAGTAACGAACTACCTCCCGGACAGAAACTAGGCGAAGTAGTTTTGATGGTATCTTTGATGGGACTAGGCAATAAGCTTACCCTAACTGAATTCGAAGTAGCTATACATCCGTCTTTGTTGGAGGCCACTGCATAGTACCCAAAACTAGCTTTATTAGCAGAAAACT
>DASVUU010000849.1:0-2875 GCA_036386935.1 Cytophagaceae bacterium
TAGTAGACACACTTAGAAAGAGTGAGGAGCTAAAAGACAAAGTAAACAAGGAGTTGGAGATACAGGTGGCAGATAGAACTCAGCAAATACGGGAGATGAACGAGTTGTTGAAAGCCCATAACATCCAGCTAAAGTCTGACATAAAAACGTCTACTGAGGCGAGAGTATTTCAAAAACATATGAATTTCGCCGAATTCACACAAATTTTTCCAGATGATACCACTTGCTACGAATACCTTGCAAGCCTTAAGTGGAGTGACAAGGAAAAAATGACGTGTAAAAAATGTGGTTACAATAATCTTACGGAGGTAGAAGATTTTAGCTGGAGGTGTGGAAAATGTAAGTGGATAGAATCTGCAACAAGTGGCACCCTGTTTCATAAAATAAGATTTCCTATCCAGAAGGCCTTCTATATAACCTATTTAGTAAGCACTGCCGGCGAAGCTATGAATATCGCAAAGACTTCAGAAGAAATTACCGTTAGGAAAGCTACTATATGGGCTTTTAAACAAAAAATAATTGAATTGATCACATCTACCAAATCTATCAAAAAACATAAAGATGGATGGACCCACTTGGTTGAATATTCCATCAAAAGATCAATCTAAAATATGTTTGTTGAGCCCTAATTTGACGCAGATGCATCGCTTAGGCTGATATTACAGCCTTGTCTAAGTAACGAATTGTTAGCAAGAATAAATGCACATTCTTGCTTATTTAACGATCTTCGAACTATTGTGATTGCCCAAAGTGCCGATCACCGATTATATCGTGAGGATGAGCGGCCTGTTTATGTCTTTTTAGACACGAATATACGCGTGTAGCTCAATTAACGGTATAACCTAACAGGACATTGGTTTTGGTAGTGAATTATTTCTTCTGCTTCTTTTGAACTACCATCTCTTGTTTTGCTTTGCCAGTCTCATTATTTCTAAAGCTTACGGAATTATTTGGATCGCCCAAAACTTGTGCGAATGCGTTGGTGCCCTCTGTAGCGCTAGAATTGCGGATCACTCCATCTATTGCATTATCTAAGACAATAGCCGCCTCATTGCTATTTTTCAATCCCTGCCTACCCGTAAACGAATCTACCACAAAGCCATTGACGTTTCTCAATACCAACGCGCTTTTCCACTTCGGTTCGGCCTCGTCAGCCCACTTAACTGTAAGGTCCCTTATCTTAAGTCCATCGACCTTTTGAATATGGAGGGAGTGCGATGACCTTTTATCTTTGGAATCCTCAGGAAGCATAAAAATCTGAACGTTAGAGATCGTAAGATTTTGAAGCGGCTGATTTTCATGTCCTTTGATCGTGCTCGTACCCCTTACGTGCGCAATGACATTCTCAATAAGGATGTCCTTAATTATTCCGAGGGGAGAAGTCTCCTCTCTCCTTGTCAAAATAAATTTACACATTTCGGAATCGCCCCACCAAAACCAACTACGGCGGTTCGTTTCTATGGTAAGATTGCTAAAAATGACATCGCTGACTGTTGCACCATCTTGGACATTTATTCCAAATCCTTTGTTTGAATTGCGTATTACACAGTTATTGAAAAGAATATGTCTGATATTGGCCTCTGTTTCCGTTCCAATCATGAGCGGTGTCGAGGAGGAAGATAATATACAATTCGTGACTGTAATATTTTCGCTGGGATTGGCTTTTTTCCCCTCGCGGGCTATTGTTTTTATTACAATACTGTCATCTCCCGTAACAATCAAACAGTCTGAAATGGTAACATTGCTGGTTGATACAATATCGATACCATCTGAGTTGACCCCTTTCTCTAGATCAGAATATATAGAGACTCCCCTAATAAATACCCTATTGCAATCATTCAGACGTACACTCCAGAAAGGGGTGTTTAGGATCGTAATGTCCGATAATGAGAAGTTGGTACAGCCATTCAGCACAAACATATAGGCGCTTTGTGCAGTGGCTTTCCTGTAATACCTACGCATATCCATTCCGGCTGCCTTTGCTAGCTCCATTTCTTGAGTTATCTCCACATCTAGCTCCTGCACTCCTACAAATTCGTACTGTGCAAGCCCATTTAATGTGCCATGGCCTGTCACCGCAATGTTTTTTGCATTCTCCGCATAAATCATTGATCGCTCTCCTTCGTTAAAATAGTCCTGCTTCAATTGACTCAAAAACAAGGTGGCACCCGCTTCGATATTCAAGGTTACATTGTCCTTTAATTGTATTGTACCCACAGTATATTCTCCTGGAGGCACACTTACCGTTCCCCCTCCTCTTGAGGCAGCTTCTTCTAGTGCATCGCGAAAAGACTTGGTAGCGTTTTGAGTGCGAATACCGGTGGCACCAAACGCTTTTACGTTAATTGGTTCTACGCTGCTAATCTTTACATTTTGTGCCTTCAGGGAGATAGGAGAACCAGCAAGGATACAGCTTCCCAAAAGAGCCCCACGACTTATCATCGTACGTCGATTGATTGATTGCTGCTTATTTTCAGGCACGCTCATAGATTTGATCTTTATATTTTAGGTTTTATTTTTATGACTGTTTGTTTCCTTTTTAGGAAATTACGCACCAAATTCTTGACTATGTTATAATTACTTTCGCAACCTTGAGGAGTTGAACAGCTTGATTTATTATTTAGCGGCTCCGCGTGGATTGTAATGCTTATATATAATTTTTAATCATTATTCCCTTAATTCTAAATAAACCGTTATAATTCATCGCTTAAGGGCAATATAACTAAGCTATTCAACAAGTTAATCGTGAATAACACGAACACGTGCTACTTATGATAAAACCTAATTACGAAAAGAATTTAGTCTGAATATTTGTCCTTGTTACCATTAGCCACTAATCTAATCTCAAATGTAATTAAAAAAAGCCAATTGATAC
>DASVUU010000850.1:0-15519 GCA_036386935.1 Cytophagaceae bacterium
AACTGTAAGTCCACGGGAAGCCAACTGCCTGCTGGCCTCGTTGACATTGTCAAAGGCCTGCTGATTGGTAAGCCATTCTGCCAGCTCGAGAAGACCTGATTCAAAACTAACCTCTGGTTGAAATCCTAATATTTGTTGCGCTTTACTGATGTCCGCGTAGCAATGTCTAATGTCCCCTACCCTGTATTTATTGTTGATGATGGGAGCAAGCTCAGACTTGTTCATTACCTCCGACAGGCTTCGGGCAACTTCTCTCACAGAGTATCTATTTCCACTTCCTATATTGAATACCTCACCGTTAGCTTCGGGTGTTTCCATAGCGAGACGGCAGGCATGCGCCAGATCTCGCACGTTTACAAAATCCCTTTGCTGGTAGCCATCTTCAAAGAGTAAAGGAGCGTTGTTATTCAAAAGTCTCGAAGCAAAAATCGCTAGAACTCCAGTATAAGGATTGGAAAGCGCTTGCCTTGTGCCATATACATTGAAGAACCTCAGCGCTACAGTAGGAATGTTATAAGCTTTTCCGATCATCAGGCACATCTTCTCCTGATCGTATTTTGACAAAGCATAGACAGAGGAAAGGTTAGGCACCTTGCTTTCGGGTGTAGGATATGGGGTAAGCACCTCTTGATTTTTATCAAACAGTTCCCATTTTCCTTCTTTGAGTTGATCTAAAGATCTCTCTGTAGCATTATATATTTCTCCTTTGGAATCTTTGTAAAGGCCTTCTCCATAGATGCTCATGCTTGAGGCTACCACCAATTTTTCAACAGGGTTTTTTATCAATGCTTCCATCAATACCGCAGTGCCCAAATTGTTGACATCGGTATAGTTCACGATCTCATACATGCTTTGTCCGACACCTACCAATGAAGCAAAATGATATACAGTATCTACACCTTGCAGGGCTTCCTTCACTGCTTTGGGATCTCTAATATCTCCTATTTGAAGTTCCACCCCAGGGTTCAGGTATTCAGGCCGAATACAATTTTTACCATGGACTTGCTCTGAAAGGTTGTCAAGTGGTTTTACTTCATAACCGAAGTTTAATAATTCGTCGGCAAGATGGGATCCTATGAATCCCGCGCCTCCTGTGATTAGTACTCTTTTGCCCATATTTGTAGATTTTATATTACTGTTATTTTTTAGAACGGTTGCAAAACCGGTCGTATTGATAAATAATTGATAGACACTTCAGGCGGCCTGCTGACGGCATAAAATACATTATCAGCCACCTCTGTAGGTGATATTGCGCCCCAACCTATATCTTCTATGGTATGACTTCCTGATATGGCATTTTTGAAAAAGTTTGTATCAGTTACTCCAGGCGCGACAACTGTGACCCGCACAGAAGGCTGTACTTCGATTCTTAAGGTATTGGCAATGGTTTCCAAGGCAGACTTTGTAGCAGAGTAGACACCGCCATACTCGTAAGACCTGCCAGCCGCTGCAGAGGAAATGATAACAACATCTCCTGATCCCGCTTTTAGCATAGGTGGAACAAAGGCCCTGATTAGGCGTAAAGCACCAAGCAAGTTCACCTCAATGATCTTTAGCCATTTTTCAGGGTCTCCTTCAGTGAGCTTTTCATGTATTCCCTGACCGGCATTACAAACTAAAATATTGGGTAACTCATCCTTGTCATGGAGGGCACCGAACAACATAGCGATATCAGCTCCGCTTGTTACATCGCACTTAAAGAATCTTAAATTGTCATCGCTAAAAGTACCAGTGTCAAGATCAGCCACTGCCGTAGGAATATTATTGGCAACAAACTTTTTAGCTATGGCTAGACCTATGCCGGAATTTCCCCCACTTATCAACGCTCGATTTTTTATTGGTGAGTTTACCTCCATTGAGAATGATCAACCGAGCAAACGAGGTAATGTTGGGACGGCTGAACAAAACCAGTATTTGCAATACTAAATTGCGTCTTTTCGCATTACGTTAGTATTTATACCGGTTAATAAAAAAAATAGAATAAAAGTTTTATAAAATCATTTGGAAAACTATAGACTTAGAGCATATTTTTTCAAGGAGATAAATATCGCGGCGACCGTTCCTGAAACTTGGATTTCGCCATTTAAGATCCTGTCTTCAAGGGTGCTATAATGGAAGCTAAGAATTTCTATTTCTTCATTTTCGTCCAAGGATTGCTCATCCGTTTTAGATACTCCTCTGGCAATATAAACGTGTATTTTATTTGTGTCCTTGGTTGGGTTGTCAACGAGCACGGCTATTTTTTCTAAGGAGGAATAAGAATAACCCGTCTCTTCCATTAGTTCCCTTTGGGCTGCAGACTCTGCCGTTTCTGTATCTCTATCGAACGTACCTCCGGGTAGCTCCACAAGTATAGCCGAAGCTCCATGTTTATATTGCCTAACAAATATTACATCACCATCAACCGTTATAGGAAATACCAAGACTACATCCGGCCGCTCGCTGACGAAATAATCATCTACAATTCTGCCATTGGGAAGCTCAACTATATCTTTTCTTAAGCGGTACCATTTATGAATGAAAGGGAAATTGGATTGGATTAATTTCCAGGGTTTGAGTGGCATATAGATGTTTTAGATTATTGTAAATGTAGGGGCAAACATAATAAATATTAATAGTTGCATGATAAATATGTGGGATGATAGGGAGGGCGTTACCATCTCGGTGTTATATGAGGCCCTTCAGGCCTATAAAAGATCGAAGGGGATGTTCAGCTAAAAGATATTCAAATGCTGAACCGGTAAAAAATATTTAGGGCTATATCTAAGCCACGAAGGGGTGGCATCAGCTAACGATGGGTGTAGCCCATCACATAAGGATCCCGACTACAGCATCAGCCCTGAAGGGGCGTCATACAGTATATGGGACTTCACTTGTAAATTATATACACATCACTTTCACTACCAAGCATCGTGAGCCCATATTACACCTAGTCGTAGAAGCAGAACTGCACTTTACCTAGGTGGCCTTTGCAAAAAAGTAAATGTCAAGTTATAAATTTTTGAAAAAATATTATGTATAATATGACGAGAAGTATCTCTGGGAATAGATTTCGCCCTTTCAGGGCTAAGGCATTTGTTGGCGTGAGATGATAGCGAGGGGCGTTACCACCTCGTTGTTATATGAGGCCCCCTTCAGGGCTGAGGAAAGAGGTCGAAGGGCTATATCAGATTAAAGATATTCAAATGGCTGAATTTGCAGAAAATATTTTTAGGGCTATTTAGCTAAGCCCCGAAGGGGTGGTACCAGCTAACGATGGGTCTAGCCCATCACATAAGGAACCCGACTACAGCATCAGCCCTGAAGGGGCGTAATACAGTAACACGCGTTTTCACTTGTAAAAAATTATATACACATCGCTTTCAGCACCAAGCATCGTGAGCCAATGATACACCCATTCCTAGAAGCAGAACTGCACGTTACTTGGGTGGCATCTGCAAAAAACTAAATGTCAAGTTATAAATTTTTGAAAAAGTATAATGTATAATATGACGAGAAGTATCTCTGGGAATAGATTTCGCCCTTTCAGGGCTAAGGCATTTGTTGGCGTGAGATGATAGCGAGGGGCGTTACCACCTCGTTGTTATATGAGGCCCCTTCAGGGCAGAGGAAACAGCTCGAAGGGCTATATCAGATTAAAGATATTCAAATGGCTGAATTTGCAGAAATATTCTAGGGCTATTTAGCTAAGCCCCGAAGGGGTGGCATCAGCTAACGATGGGTATCGCCCATCACATAAGGAAACAGACTACAGCATCAGCCCTGAAGGGGCGTCATACGCTAATATGAGCTTCACTTTTAAAAAATTGTATACACATCGCTTTCAGCACCAAGCCAATGATACCCCATTCGCAGAAGCAGAACTGCACTTTACCTGGTTGGCATTGCAAAACTCATTTGTCAGTTATAAATTTGAAAAGTATAATGTAGAATATAATGAGAAGTATCTCTGGGAATAGAGATTTCGCCCTTTTAGGCTAAGGTATTCGATGCCGTGCATTAATTGCGAGGGGCGTTACCACCTCGTTGTTATATGAGGCCCTTCAGGGCTGAGGAAAGAGCGCAAAGGGCATGTATCAGCTAAAAGATATTCAAATGGCTGAACTTGCAGAAAATATTTTTAGGGCTATTTAGCTAAGCCCCGAAGGGGTGGCATCAGCTAACGATGGGTGAAACCCATCACATCAGAAAAGGACCACCAACTCAGCCCTGAAGGGGCGTCATACGGTAATATGGGACAATCACTTGTAAAGAATTATATACACATCGTTTTCAGCACCAAGCATCGTGAGCCGCCGATACTGCCATCCATAGAAGCAGAACTGCACAGTTACCTGGGTGGCATCTGCAATAAGCTCGACTGTCAAGTTATAAAAGTGGGCGGCTTTACCAATCATATACATATCCTGTGTATGCGTTCAAAAAAAATAGCATTAGTGAAGTTGATGGAAGAACTCAAATCTCATTCCTCTAAATGGATAAAAACGAAAGGTGAAGACTATGAGAACTTCTATTGGCAAGATGGATACGGAGCATTTTCAGTAAACCCATCAGAAGTAGATGTTGTGATTTCATACATCGCAAATCAGCATCAACATCATAGCACAAAAACTTTTCAAGATGAGTACCGTGCATTTTTGAAAAAGTATAATGTAGAATATGATGAGAAGTATCTTTGGGAGTAGAGATTTCGCCCATTTAGGGCTAAGGTATTCGATGCCGTACATTAATTGCGAGGGGAGTTACCACCTCGTTGTTACATTACGCCCCTTCAGGGCTGCTGAATTAAATATTCTTCATTTCGCAACACAGATGCTTCGTACCTCACCATGGCAAAACGATAGAATCTGCACTTCCAATATTTATCATTTTGCTCTCCCACACCAAAACATAGGTAGCCCCTTCCGTGTAGTAATCAAAATTAATTGTCATAATGAATATCCTACAAATCGGCGTACCCAAGTGTGGAAACTTCTGGATCTACCAGATCATCCAGCGGATTCTGCAGATGTCGGGTGCAGAGGTGAAAAATTTCATACAAAATCATCCCATCTACCCACTGGCAAAAAGCTGGGACCTGAATTTTCCTGATCAGGCTTCAATCAACGTACTAGATATTACCGATCACCAATGCAGCTACCGCATCAGCAGCATATTCAGAATGCCTGTCGAAGATATGGAGGTTTATGCAAGGAGCTCCTCCCATATCTGGACTCACTCGCCCGTGTGCAAAGTAAGCGGCCATATCTTTGAACTATTTGACAAGAAGGTATACGTCATCAGAGATCCTCGGGACAGGGCCATATCTGCGGCAGGTTATTACTGCTCTGAATATATGATGAAATACTACCCACAAAAAGAGAAAGATCCCGTTAGGTACCTAGAGAAGAATTTCGACGTTCTAATGCGCGAATGGGTGTGGCATGTATGGGACCATTTAAGGCTGAGTAAGGAGTATGATATTCATATTATGTTTTATGAAAACCTGTTGAATGATTTTCAAAGCGAGCTTGCGGGGCTTTTAAATTATCTCAAAATCGACCTTTCAGAATCTGACAGAAACACCTTAGAGTCTGCATCCAGTTTTTCTAACTTAAAGAAACAGAACCCTAAACACCTCAGCAAAGGGACATCGGGTTATTGGGTGGATACATTAACAAAAGACCAAATAGAAAAATCAGAGCTAATTGCAGGACCACTTATCAGATATTTAAAATATACGGGGGATAGAAATGAACCGTTATCGTTTAATTACACTGATGGAGAAGATGTATTTGAAAATCTGAAAGACGAAATAATAAATTCCCCTTTAAAAATATTGCAATATTAAATCACCAAACGCCAAGCTGTCTTCCGACAATTTTAATCTGACCTATGGTGTAAGCATTGTGGTGTAAACACGTCATTGCTGCCCAAGAGAGTGTCTTTCCATTTTCATGAATCGCAGTGAGATCTCTTTGGGAATCATTTACGATGTTTATCATCTCTTCAAGATCTTTTTCAAATAGGTGAATAACATTGACCCACTCAAACTCACTCTCCGGCAATGGGCTTGGCGGCCAGTAAGCGTCAGGCCAAACGTCAGGGTATTTCTGTGGCTCCCTCATAAACTCCAAAAGAATAGTCTGCCGATGGGTCATGTGCTTGAGCAGAGACCAGGCGGAAAAAGGTAAGCCCGGTAACACGATGCCAGCCTTATCATAATGAAATTCGCGCAAAAGAATTACCAGCGGTGCAAATCCTCCTTTGAGCAACTCCGTCAGTTCCTCCCTTACACGACTCGTTTCTGAAGTCGTGTCAATATTTATATTTTGCTCCACTATCAATGATTGTTTTCTTTTTTATCTGACCCTTTTTTTTCAATTTCCTCCATGGCATCCAATACTTTTTCGGGATGAATGTCTTTGGAGAGTTCGTTCATTTCTTCATTATGAGCTTCGTCAATGTTCATCTTCTTTGCCATAGCTGCGACTAGGGTGATAATTCTTGTTACCTCGTGCTCGGTAAATAAGCTGATTTGAAGGTCAAGGTTAGCACGTTTGTCAGCCTGCAGGTTCATGCGGTTTTGGCTGATCAACACAAAGGTGGAAAGAAAGATCGCCTCTACCGATGCAAACATGGCCAATATTACAAATGAAGGGTCGAACGGTTTTAATCCAAGTATATTACAATTCCAAAGTATCCATAGACCAAAAAGGATCAGGTGTAGATAGACAAAAAGCATGGAGCCGGTAAATCGAGTGACTGCATCGGCGGTCTTTTCTTCCATTGTCTTCTTTTCTGTCTCCTCTTTGTTTCTCCTTAGCAGTGCCTCGACATTTCGCTCAATCGTGGGAGAAACTCCTTTCTTATTATTTTCTGTCTCCATATGTCTTAAATGTTTAACCAGTCTAATTGAGCACGGCTGTCTATCTGCACGAGAATAGAATAGCCTGTTCTTCTTGGGCGCTGATGTGTTCGTTTTTTCGTTATGTGTTTAATAGTAGCCCTGGGCAGCTCGATAAGTACTGAAGCACCAAATGATATAATTATCTGATCAACCGTTATTATCATCGGTTATATCAACATTCTATTACAGCCCGATTAAATATTCTCTTCATCTCTCAGGTTGAAGCTCAACAATATATTTATGCTCGCCTCTATCCTACCCTCTAACAAAATATGAAGGCCAATGTTTGTAGTGATTGTAGGCTCGCTCTGCAATTCCTGACTCAACAATAACTCCGGTAGGACAATTATTCCAATCCTTATGTCCAAATTTAACTCAAACCAACCACCTCACTAATCCTCGATTACTTCCCTGCTCAACCTGTTCAATTATTTCCCACTAACCGACAGAAATTGACACCCAACATTTTAGTTGATAACAAGTTAAACCCTAATAAAGGATACGGAGTATTCCTTTGAATCCGAAATGAATATTCTACTTCTTTCTGATTGAAACCTGCTACGAACTTATGACAAGTACTATAGAACAAATCAAAACTTTTGCTGATCACTGCCATGGTGAACAAAAAAGGAAATATTCTGGCGACAGGTACATTGTACATCCCATAAGGGTCATGGAGACATGCCGCAATTACACAAACGATATCACGGTATTGGCGGCGGCTCTGCTCCATGATGTATTGGAAGATACGCCAGTAACCAAAGAAGAAATCAAACAATTTTTAGAAACAATTATTGATCCGGAAAATGCTTCGAGAACAGTGAGAATAGTAGAAGAGCTAACGGATGTGTTTATTAAAGAAAATTTTCCGAACCTGAAAAGAAAAAAGAGAAGAGCTAAAGAAGCACTAAGATTGGGAACTGTAAGTTCTGAAGCACAAACGATCAAATACGCTGATATCATAGACAACGCAGTTGATATGAGTGCCTATGATAAGAATTTTGCTCCCCTTTATCTTTCTGAATGTAAAGACATTTTAAAAAACATGACCAGAGGCAATGCCGAACTTTACCAAAGAGCTCTTCAAGTAGTGGAAGACTGCTTAAATAAATTTGAAAGGAAACAAAAATTCTAACGCTTCTCTCATTTCTTCTTGAATATTCCCTTTACCCAACCCAAGAGCTGTGCCGATGGCTTGCCTTTGGATTGATCTCCGATCAAATAGCCATAGGGCTTTAAGGGTTCTATATGATCAAAAATAACTTTGACAATACCGGTCATCGGAAGGAATAACATAACCCCAGGAATCCCCCATAATGCACCTCCTATAAAAAGGCAAAGTATAGACGTTACTGCACTCAGCTTGACCTCCCCGCCTACTACGTAGGGCTCTATAAAATTATTGTCAATGATCTGAACAAAGACCATCACTCCAATTACCCCTAAGGCTGGACCAAAAGAATCTTCGGTTAGCAAAGCCATTGCAAATGGGAAAACTCCACCGATGAAGGCTCCAACGTATGGAATTATAATAAGAGAAGCTGCCAGAGCCGCTAATAATACTGCATTTTCTAACCCGATAATTAAAAACCCAATTGAATACAAAATAGCAATCAGCAGCATAGACATGAGCATTCCTGTCAGGTAACTATGTGCTACATTCACAATATCGCCCACTACTTTTTGTGCGTCTTCGTGGTCATGCCCCTTGTAGATATAGATGAAAAAGCTTTTATATTTCTCCCTTTGCAGAAGGAAGAGAAACATTAGAACTAATATCATGACAAAGTATCCAACCAATCCCAGTATCCCCGCTAGACTCAGTTTAAGATTTCTAGCAAAGAACTGACCCATCCCACTTGCATGTTTCTTTAAAAGGTCGATTTGTTTCTGAGGTGAAAGATGAAACTGATGTTCAACGAAACCTTGAATTTGAGAAAGAAATTTCTGACCTTTTTGCTGGATCTGTGCAGATTGCTCCCCGATATTTTGGATTTGAGCCGTTATAAGTGCAATAAAAATAGATACGATAAAAACCAATAAGAGCACACAAATGACAGTTGACCAAATTCTTTTAGTTCCCTTTTTCTCCACCCAATTTGCAATAGGATTCATTAGCATGGAAAAAAGTACTGCAAAAGCTACAAGAATTAAAATCTCCCTTCCGTAGTACAAAATAAAGCAAACTAGGATCCCTGCCAGTAGGACAAGATTAAAGCGCAATAAAGAAATGACTCTTTCCATAGTTAGGCTAACCTATCAGTAAATAAGATGTTTAAGATCTTGGCTGCAGGTTAGATTGATGTATACTTAGATATTCTCATTGATTTTTTCCCTGATCTCCTTTTCGGCATGCCTCGTCGGACCTCGATCACCCTTCTTTACGGACAAAGCTATTTTTTCTATTTTCTTCATTAGCACATGTGGTGGGAAAGGAGAAATTTCAGGATCTGTAACCGCCTCAAGCAATACAGGCTTATCTGAATTCAAAGCTTCTTCCCACGCGCTTTCAACATTGTCAGGATGATCCACCCTTATTCCATGGAGCCCTAGTGATTTTGCATATTCTGCATAATTAAATTCGGGAATATTTTGCGAGGCATCAAACTTTGGATCACCTTCCATCATTCGCTGCTCCCACGTTACCATATTCAGATCATGGTTGTTCAGTACACATACAATCAGGTGAGCATTGTTCCAGGTTCTCCAATACTTTGCGATTGTGATCAACTCTTCATTACCGTTCATCTGCATGGCACCATCTCCTGCGAAGGCGATAACGGTACGTTCTGGCCAAGCAAACTTAGCAGCTATCGCATAAGGCACTGCACAACCCATCGTCGCGAGGGAGCCCGAGAGAGAAGCCATCATTCCTGTTCGTATCTTCAGATCCCGTGCGAACCAACTTGCCGTAGACCCCGAGTCGGCAATAAGGATGCAGTTGTCAGGGAGGCGGTTCGAAAGCTCAGCAAATACCAGCTGTGGATTTAAAGGATCAGCCTGCATCTGTGCTCTTTGTTCCTCTTCCTTTTTCCAACGGCGGGTTTCTTCTTCAATCTTTTCTCTCCAAGAGAGGCCCTCCTTTCGATCAAGCAGGGGAAGCAAGAGTTTGAGTGTTTCCTTAGAGTCACCCATTAGATTTTCCTCTACGGGGTATCGAAGACTGAGCATCTTGCCATCAATATCTATCTGAACAGCTCGAGCCTGACCTTCTTCAGGAAGAAATTCAGCATAAGGGAAACTTGTACCAATCATAAGCAGCGTATCACACTCTTTCATCATGTATTCAGTAGCGGTAGTACCGAAAAATCCAATAGTGCCCGTTAGATAAGGAAGATCATCGGGAAGGACTGTTTTACCTAGCAAAGCTTTCGCCACACCGGCACCAAGCACTTCTGTAATTTCCTGCACTTCGTCCCCAGCATTGAGTGCACCTGCACCCACGAGCACTGCAATTTTCTTTCCTTCATTTAAAATTGAAGCCGCTCTTATCATCGCATCGTCAGTAGGAACAATCTTAAAGGAAGGATGCCCGTATGGGCGGTATAATGCTCGTGAGGCGGTTGTTCTATCGCTTCGAGGTCCTGGACATCGTTGGGAACTACCACGCAAGTCACGGTGCGCTCTGCCTTAGCAATACGTATGGCCCGGTCGATAAGGTGACGGATCTGGGAAGGATCAGATGCCATGTGAATATATTCCTGAGCAACATCTTTAAAAAGAGAAATCATATCAACCTCTTGCTGGTAATGGCCGCCTATCGCACTTCTTGCAGACTGTCCTATTATTGCGACCACAGGCTGGTGGTCCATCTTAGCATCGTATAAACCGTTAAGTAAATGAATAGCACCTGGCCCAGAGGTAGCAAGGCATACGCCTACTTCACCAGTGAATTTTGCATGTGCACACGCCATCAGCGCAGCCATCTCTTCATGACGAACCTGTATAAATTCCATTGAATCCTTCGCGCGACTCAGAGCACCTAAAATGCCGTTGATCCCATCACCGGGGTAACCGTATATTCGTTTAATACCCCAGGAGTTTAGTCTTTTTATTATGAAATCGCCTACGGAATTGCTCATCGGTATAGAAGGTTTGGTGAAGAATATTTACCTGAAACCTCTCTGAAGTTCAAATGTTCTTCTGAATTGTATTTAAGTTATCGCATGGAACGTTACTTTTATTTATAACCGATAGATGTGGTACCTCACTTCCTGGGACGAAATTCGAAACTTGTCCTGTTAGATTTCTACATATTAAAAAATTCCAATTAAGCTTTGATTCATTAATAATTTAAGCTTTCGATTCGACTTCGAATAGGCCTCTAAAGATAATCCTTGTTATCTCCCATCTCCGTATACTTTTCTAACAATGATCAAGATAATGGGTTGTAAAATACAGAGGATCATTTACAGCTTTGGTAGATACACTTGATAATTAAGACTAATTTTTAATGTACATGAAGAAGAAAACGAAAAAATTAGTTAAACGAAGACTCATTTCTCTTGCCAAAAACCAGTTCCTGATTGGATTGGCTACAGAATTGGTAGCTGCGCTATTAATATATTGTCTTAGCAAAATTTGGAAAAAAAGAGGTTCCACCAAGAGGTTCGGTTAGTATTCTCAACGCTTTTAACCCAGCAATTCCATGAGAAAATCTTTACTATTATTTATTGCAATCTCAGTAATCTCATCCTCATGTACGAATGAAAAGAGCGATAAACTTAACGGCGATGCAAGAAAAGGAACCGACGTCGTTGATACCTCAATTTTGAATAACAACGATATAGTAATGAATGTCGATTCTATGCCCGTAAAAACTCCCTCCAGTGGTGATACGGAGAACGTAATTATACCACATACCAATGATAATATGCCGATTGTCAAACCTGACACTAAATAATATTTGAGGAGTCAAGTTGGCTCAAAACGGAAATTCCCTCGACTATCCATAGTTTGTGGTGAACCGATAACTTAGGATAACTAAAATAAGTAAGCCTCCAAAAGATCAAGGGGCTGTTATCCTATCTTGTAGTACTCATATAAACTTAAAACCGCTCGGGCAGATAAGAACTTACTCGGCTTTTGGCTATAGCGAAGAATGGTCTAAGGTTACCTCCAATACCCTTTCGGGCCATCTTTCTTTGGCCACTAGATCTCGCTGCCTGGCCAACTTTTTTAAACAAGAGCAAAATATTATAGTTGATCATCATAAATAACTATAACACTATGAAAACTCTCATCGCCCTAACTATCGCGTCACTGATATATGTTAATGAAATAAATGCACAGTCAACGGGGTCATCCACCGCAGGGAGCGCACAGAGCCAGACAAACAAGAAACCAGCAAATAGCAATAAAACCAATGTAACCAAAGGTGCTAATCAGGGGGAAACGACCAGGCCAGAAACGAAAAATAAATTGGAAAAAGACAAACAACAAGGGACCACTGGAAATACGGGCCGTAAGGAAGAGGCGTCGGGCATGGACAATAACAGCGCCGTTGGTGGCACTGGAACCGGAGGAAGAGGAAAAAAATAAACAAGGCATTTTAATTCTAACGGCCATATTTGAAATAAAAGAAGATGCCACCTTTCGGTAGCATCTTCTTTGGACAACTTAAAACGCTAGATATACATATATTCTAACGCCCTATATTAAAAGTAGATTTTGAGCAGCAGATTGTGTACAAATTAATTCTATCTAAAGCCTCCTACCCTTTCAATAAAATTATTTGATTATACTTAGCCGATTGGTAAATCTCTTAGAACCCGACTCCGCTTTTACTATATACACACCTGCTGTAAAACCTGAGACATCGAACATATATTCCTGTTCTAGTCCCGTCAGCGCATATTTTGCTACCTCATGTCCCATCTGATTATATATAGCGATCGAGGTAACACCATGAATGATTTGAGCCAAAACGGTCTCACTAGCTGGATTCGGAGACAATGTGAATGATGCAGAAGGTGCTAAATTTTCCTCAGACACTGCTGTGGTGATCTTAGCCGAACCGACCGCGACGCTATAGCTTTTGCCCGGTAAGCTTATAGTGTAATTATTGGCCTTATTTAGTTTACCTAATAAAACGGCATTTCGTCCAAAACCGGTTGTGTATACACTCAGTTCCTCAGGGAGAACTGCCCCAGATAGCTTCACTGATTTTGCGGTTGAGCCTCTGTTGATTAACAGGGTGCTCAGTGTTTGATTTTGGAAATGGGTAAAACCCAGAGAAAGTATTTCACTGTCAGTCGAAACCGCGTCACAACGGACAGAATTGGCTTTTATCTTGTTAGTAACCTTGTGAGCAAACCACATCAATTCTTCAACTTCCTCCTCACTATGCATGAAAGCCCATAAATTGATGTTGCCGTAATATAGCGCGTTGTATAGGGCACCGCAATAACCTAACAATCCCTTTTCTGTTACGTCATTGGTATAGCCTGAGGTCTCTGTCATCCAACTCTCCTTTTTGTACCTAGAAACGAATTGATGCGTTTGTGCCCACTGAGTGCCACTTGGGCCGCCCACTTGGATGCCATCCGTATCATAATTATGAAGCGCAAATGCATCGAGCCTCTCCATTAAAGCAGGGTATTTGGTGGCCTCCGCATAGAATTGAAGCACATTGTTTTGAGCCCATAATATCTCTCCTAAAAATATTTTAGTATTTAATCCCTCCTTTTTAAATCTCTTCGCAACGATATCGGAAGCAATCGCCAGTTCTGCAGGAGTATATTTACAAGAAGCATAGGGCTCATGAAACTCAGGCTCGTTTTGTATACTGATGGAATAGATATCTTTTCCCGTTTCCTTCTTCCAGGCTTTAAGCCAGCCTACAATCCACTCGGCGAATTCTTCACGCATGTCTGCTTTCAATACCCCGCCACATAAGTTCCGCATTTTGGGATCCTTACTCTCCAGACAAGGTGACCAATCAGGCAACGGTTCATCGCCACCGTATATCGTATATGGCGCAGCATTCATGTCTTTCATCCAACCCGGAGGTGAAAAAACGGTCGCTATAAAGAAAGGTGGATTTTGTAAAGCATAGACTTTTTTAGCCCAGTCTGTTTGGCCGCTGTTGAAAACGAATTTAGACTCATCCAGTACATTGGGATCGTCGTTGTCATTTCCTTCTTCTTCAAGTTCACCAGAATATTCCCTATCGATCATAAGGCGATAGAATGCAGGTTCCAGGTCAATATTTTTATCATTTATCCATCCATGACTGCCCAATCCAGTAATCTTTTGATAGGTCTTGGTCACGTCAATAGAAACATTTGCGGTTTGGGCCTGAGTAGTTCCTATAGCCCGCAAAAGAACTAAGGATATAAAGGCAATGTGTATGGTATTAAAGGTTCTCTTCATAAATAAGGGTTTTGATTTAATTTTATAGTATATATTGATAATGCAAACTCGCTCTCGGTTCCTGGAATGGCATTAAGTCTTTGCAACTGCTGTCAGTATTAATTCAACTAAAGTCCCTAAGCCATAAAATTGCTTTGCTCCCCTGACGTATCTTTTACAGCTCTTTGAATGCCAACCATATTAATTTTACTTCCCCAATCCCTCAAGCAACTGGCCCGCATGAACCACCTTGAAACATTACGTTGAAACCTTTTCACTCTGGTTTCATATGTCTATACAATGACTCAACCTGCAATTCTTATGAATAGGATTATTACAATATTTAATTGAATTATTATAAAATTAAAGGATAAGTTTATCTTTAACAAACAAAAAATCGACCTAACAAACTGAATTTATGGTTGTTACAAAACAGATGATACTATTAGAGGGGAAATATGCTAAGAGGTTGTTTAGCGGAATTATTTCAAATGTAAGGACTTACGATTTATAAAAACAACAGCCTAAATACCCTCAAATAAGAAATGAAATGATTCTAAAAATTATTTACAAATATTGTCTTACGCTCAATTTGCTATTGATGTCTATAATAGCGGGAGCTCAAAACTATACCATAAGGGATGTGCGAATCCTGAAAGAAAAGTCTCCCAAAGAATCGCCCGCAGAAATATTAAAGGGTTCTTCCAGGAATTTCCTGCCCTTTGTATCGAATCAGAAACAAAGCGGAGAACAAGAGTATTGGGTAAAATTTACATATAGCAATAGGGACCTGCAAAATACCTATTACCTATCCTACCCAAATATTATCTTTAAAAAAATAGAGCTATATTATTTCCTAAAAGATTCACTTTATCACTACCAAAGTGGCTTTTCTATCCCTTTTGACAAAAAAAATCTTTATTCCCCCAGAACAAATTTAAAATTACCTTCCTCGCAGGATTCAGTAGTTTGCTTACTTTACATCAATTCCATCCCTGATTATTCCTTTTTCTTTCATATAACTGACGGTCAATCAGAGTTTAAAAATGAAATTACCACCGCACGATTAGAATATTTTATCTTAGGCCTTGGAACTCTATCAGTGATATTCAGCCTGGTATTTTTTTTCTTTCTTAAAGAAAGGTTGTATTTATATTATGCTTTGTACTCGTTTACATTGATTCTATCAAGACTTACCTTTAATGGCTATGTTTACGAATACCTACTTCACTTTTATAAGATAGACAATTTAAGATTTGTATATAGTCTTTATACAA
>DASVUU010000851.1:0-2730 GCA_036386935.1 Cytophagaceae bacterium
TGGGGTTGCAGACGGGAAAGACTGGGAAAGAAAAGCGGAAAAGAGGAAGGCTCTTATCAACAAATATTGCTGGGACGAAAAAAGGGGGATTTATCTGGATTATGATTTTAAGAACAAAAGACATAGTAAACTTGCAGCAGCAACTTGCTTTTCTCCCCTCTATGCGGGAATTGCTTCACCCCAACAGGCGAAAAGGGTAGTGAACAATTTAAAGTTGTTAGAAACAGACTTTGGTTTGGTCACTACGGAATTTTCAGAGCAAAAGCATGTCTACCAATGGGATCATATTTCAGTATGGGCACCTATGCAGGCGTTGGCAATTATTGGACTTGACAAATATGGATTCAAAGATGATGCAAAACGCATTTCTTCAAAATATTTAGATCTTGTAAGCAAGAATTTCTTTTCCCCTTTGCCGAATAGCTATATGAAAGACAGCCTCAACGTTATTCGGAAGCCGTTCAAAGTCTATGAGAAATATACTTCGGATGGCAAAATTAATGATAGAGAGTATATAGCAAATACTATGTGGGGCTGGTCTGCCGGCGTATGGGGACTTGCATATAAATATGTAATTGACAAAAAAACGAGTAAAAAATAAGCTACAAAGAGGCTCAACAATAACGATGCTTTAACTGTCTTTCCAAATATTGTGCGGGCTCATTTGGCATAACCCACTCCAATAGTAACGGCATCGATCGATAAGGGGCATTTGTATTTTGGAAAGAAATTATAGCGAGTTGTAGTATCCGCAAAAAGTGCTTAAATTTTTGGTAGATTCTCTCGTGCATCCGATCAATACCTTATACAGGGTACCCTCTTGCTAAATCCTATATTAAAATGCCTATCAAGAATACTTGATAGGCATTTTACATCACGACAGGCTTCGATACTAATTTCTCATCACATTAAAATGATGGCTGTGATTTTTATTGTCGTACTTAAGGTTGATGATATATGTACCTTGTCTCAAATCAGAAATATCAATTTCGCTTAGGGTACTTTTAACCGTCCGCTTCAAGTATAATTTTGAATTAACGTCGTAGACACTTACCTCAATTGGGGTTCCATTGGTATAGTCAAAATCTTTAATTTCCAGTTTCAAATAATGAGAGGCAGGGTTTGGGTATATAGATATTTTAGAGTGTTCTTTTGAAACACCATTAATATTGTTTGTAGTTGTGGAGTTGCAATCCATTTGTGGACTATATACTTCCATCTCCTTTAGGATGTACCCGCCTAGTGGTCCTTTGGTGGCAGACAACTTCACATATCTAGCAGTTGCTTTAAGGTTATTGATAACGTCAATACCTCCATCAGCCGTTGTAGTGGAATAAATTGTCGTGAAGGTTTCATTGTTGTCTGAAACTTGGATTTCGTAGGTCGAGGCTTGTGAAATAAACTCCCACGTTAGTTTTACCCCAGATATCTTCTTTGATATTCCTAAGTCTACGGTAATGGATTCATTGCCATTTCCCCAATCGGAGGCCCAGGAGGTGTTTAAGTTCCCATCAAATGCCTTAGAAGGGCCACTGCTTTGGTCATTTCTCAAAATCGAAGAACCATTTGCCGGTCTATTTTTTGCTTCGCTTAACCCTGTAATATATCTATTGTCAATCCACACTGGAATGTCTTCCGCTTTTATGTTATTCCCCAGCGCTTCGAATTCCTGTTTGGTCATATAGCTCACCCTTGGCAAGTAGCAACCCATCCAGCCTTTATGGTGGTTTACGCCTAATAGTGTGCTGTCATATTGTGAACCAGACCAGTCCGCCTTGCCCCACGGCAGATTCCATTCTTGAGGTGACTTTTCAAAGCTCCATTCAGGTGCTACCGTTACCCATCGCATCATCCAACCTTGATCGCTGGTAGGCCCCCAGTTTACCCATGTCACTCCATTGTTATTATTGGCATTTGCAGGCCTGGATTCTGCTCTTGAGTAGGCAATTATATAGTTTCTATCTTTGTCTATAGTTATTTCGTCATCCATTACATTATGCAGTACTGCACCTGGCAATGGACTTAGTGGATCGTTGTCATATCCTCCAATTGACCAGTATCGGACTTGGCCGTTACCCATTTTTTGAGCGCCAGTTCTTGTGTCTGGGAACGTAGGCAGTTTGCCCGTTAGGACTGCTACCATCCCTGGTTCAACGGTCATGGCCCTTCCTATATAAGTAGCCCAATTATTGGTTGTCGCATGAGGTTCGTAATTTCCCGGTGGCTTTTGAGATTCTCCTCTTCCAGTTGCACCGAGATCGATTTCATTAATTCTCTTTAACGTATCTGGATGCGTCCACCCATTTTGTTGAGCAACAGAGTTTAAAATGCTGCGAACTATACCGAATGATTTGAACCAACCTATACTAGGTCCATTTGCCTTCAAATTAGGCTGTGAAGATGTAACTCGTGCCTTTATTGTTTTATTTGTTCTAAGTTCAAAATCTTTAATATCTGCTGCACTGATAAAGTACTTTTCACCAGTGGGTAATTCATACCAAAGTTTTGGAAAAGGAACCCCTCCTAAAGGATTCTTATTTTTATCAGGCGCATAATAGCGAACCCACAAAGCACCTGTGCCCCATTCACCACCGCCAGCGATAGGAGTTTGAATGGGGGTCTTCATACCCCACGGTCCTTGATATACCAACATTGCGCCAGTTCTCTTATTTCCTAATTGGCGATATTTACTGGTAGGCGTGTGCGCTTTACCATTAAGGGCTACTGGAT
>DASVUU010000852.1:0-3981 GCA_036386935.1 Cytophagaceae bacterium
GGTGTTCGCGGAACTCGTTTAGGCCCTTTAAAAGCTCATGGTCTTCTTCAACGGTTTCATGATCGAGGTATTCATCGTAATACAGGGCGAATCCAAAGTTGGAAATAACAGTAATTATTCTGTTCCACTCAGTTTCCTGAATAAGCCCTTTAAGGTAGGAGTAGGTGGTGTCTAACGCAATTCCAGCAGCGACTGCCTCTCCATGCCTAATACTGTAGGACGAGAGTTGTTCTAGTTTATGCGCGGACCAGTGACCAAAGTCCAACGGTCGGGAAGAACCTTTCTCAAAAGGATCTTTGCCAGCGATATGATTTAGATGCAATTTTGCACATCGAAAGATCAGGTTTTCCATGGCTTTCCTATTCCGTTTCAAAAGTGCCTGTGTATTCTTAGCAATGCTGTTAAAAAAGTTATCATCCTTAATTAAGGCGACCTTTATAGCTTCTGATATTCCAGCCACCCAATCTCTATCTGGTAAGGATTCCAAAAAGGAGTAGTCGTTGATGACAGCAAACGGGGGTACAAAGGTTCCAAGGAAGTTCTTTTTATTAAAGGCATTTATGCTGTTTTTTACGCCGACGCCTGAATCGTTTTGGGAAAGAACCGTTGAAGGAATTCTAATGTGCCTAATACCTCTATGGGAGATCGCAGATGCAAAACCTACCATATCGAGGATAGCACCTCCACCAATTGCTGCCACATAACTATGTCGGTCTATCCCATACTCATTAATGGCTTCGATTACTGTCTCGTAATAATGACTCTCATTCTTAATTTCCTCGCCTCCGGGAAAGATCAATGGTGCAGACACCAAGCGAAAAATTTGGGGAAAGTTATTTATATATTTCTCAATTTGATCAGTTAGCTCTGGGTTATTTTTTGATACACCGTCGTCGACGATAAAGATGATTTTACGAGCAGCAGTATTTCCGTCATTTTTGACTACATCAAGCAATAATTGATTTTGGAGGTCAAATAATTGTGTAGTAAAATGTACCGTGTATTCGTATTGTACTCTGAATGACTGACGCAGCGAACTCATTAATAATTATTAAACCAAACTTGCATACAACTATATTAATAATTATTAGAATTTCAAAGGTTCAAATTTAAGGATTAAATATCATGTTACACTGAATATCTTCGCTAGCCCAATAGAAATAGGTAGAAGCAGAATTGTCAGCAGGCCATAAGTGCCACCCGCAAAGGCAGCGCCGATACAAGCATCCATTATGATCAAGGAAATCACTCCAGTTTTTACTGCAGTTCTAATATTTCTTGCTTCGGGAATTTTATATGCTTTAAGTAGCGGGCGATAAATAATAATTACAAACATTAGAAGAATGGCCAGAGATGAGTAGGAAAATTTTCCAGGTCCATAAACTATTGCTATGAGTATCCCTAATGTAACCAAGCCATAAAAAAAAGCTGAAATTGCAATCGCCTTTTTATTCCCCCCCGTCACTTCCCCTTTTGATATTAGGGTAATTGCAAAAATATAAAGAAGTGGTATGATTGCCATATAGCTATACGCCCCTAATGCTTCGGGGAGGGCGCTCACCCCAAGTAATAGATTCAAAGCCCTGCATAAACCCATATTAAACGGACCAAGCCAAATATGATGTTTAGAGATAGCGTCATATAAAATTGAGGCCATTGAGATAGCAATGGCGATAATTCCTGAAAATAAGCTAACGTTAAATGAGAAGAATATACCAGCAAGCAAAAGAATTGTACCTAATGTAGCAGCACCAACGGCTGAAGCATTTTTACTCGGGATGGGCCTTTCCGGCCTTTCAATTGCATCTAGTTTTCTGTCAAAAAAATCATTGAAGACGATTCCTCCACCGTAAAGACATGCAGTACTTACCAAAAGCTGCCCTAAAATAGACCAATTCATCAGTTCCAGATGCTTCAACTCAAATGGGTAAAATACTAATCCGGAAATTGCAAAGCCAGCAAAAATGTCAGCAAGGGCAGTGATTATATTTGCTGGTCTCGTCAACCTCAAATAAGCCAAAACTTTGGACATGCTTATTTAATTATTTTTGAGTCGAAATCATCTTTTGATTCGCCAGACTGGACTAAGGGATTTTGTCCGCCTCTGAGCACGGAGCTTCCTTCAAATCTTTGAGACTGGTCAATATAGGAGTTTTGCAGCCAATCGGCTTCGACAAACTGTCCGCTTTGACCAAATGCTTCCAGCGCATTGGCGTAGCAGACTCTATTTATATGTTCATCTTCTATTCCTCGTTCCCTCATTAATGCAGCAGTTTTAGGTACAGCCAATGGATCACTTACGCCCCAGTCAGCGGCGCTGTTTATTATTATTCTGTTAGATCCAAACTGCTTGACAACTTCTACCATCCGCTCATTACCCATTTTTGTATGTGGGTATATCGTAAATGCTGCCCAGAATCCCCGATCCAAGACTTCCTTCACGGTCTCTTCATTATTATGATCAACAATGACCATGTGAGGTTTCAAATTATGTTCCAGGCAAACATCCATGCTCTTTGAAGTTCCCTTTTTCTTATCACGATGTGGCGTATGTATCTGCACGGGTACCCTAAGCTGCCTAGCCAGGTCTAATTGTATTCTGAAATATTTATCCTCGGCCGGTGTCTGGTCGTCGTATCCTATTTCACCAATCCCCACAACTCCTTCTTTGCATGCATACAGAGGAAGAAGATCTATCACCTGCTCCGCAAGTTCTTCGTTGTTAGCTTCTTTCGAGTTTAACCCAATAGTACAGTAGTGCTTAATTCCAAACTGACTTGCCCTAAATCTTTCCCATCCTACCAAGCTGCTGAAATAATCCCTAAACGATCCTGCCTCAGTTCTTGGCTGTCCTAGCCAAAATGCTGGTTCAATTACTGCGACGATGCCTGCTCTTCTCATTGCTGTATAGTCGTCCGTGGTGCGGGAGGTCATATGTACGTGTGGATCTATAAACATATTTTTATTAAAACTTAAGTTTGGAAAATTAAAGCTATCAAATTACTTCGAGAATAATATACAAGAAATAGTATAACGTAGATTTTGTTAACGACCCATGTTTGTCTTGGTTTTGCTACTAAAATTGTAAAATTTTAAGAATGCATTAAGTCAAAGCAAGTGTTTTGTAAATTAGAGTGATATAATCTTCACTATTTTAATTCTAGCAAGACTAAAAGATTACACAACCAACCCCGTAGGTTGATAACCAAATTATCTAGCAGAATTCTTTTTTGCGTTACAATAATATTTTCCTATTCCTCATTTGGACAGTATATCGCCCCGGCATTGCAAGATACGAGCACCTTTGGTAGCGGGGTGCAAAGAACTATGCATTTGTTAGCGACCAGTACTCCTGCGAAAAGAAATACGGTGAAAATCCTTGTTTACGGCCAATCGATTAGCAAGCAGGAATGGTGGCTAGATGTAAAAAAGAACTTAATAGGGAAGTATCCCAACGCAGACCTCATCATTGAAAACAGAAGTATAGGCGGTTTTTCATCATATCAGCTTAGGAAACCTATGGTGTTTGATCTTATTCCATTCTATCCTGACTTGGTTTTATTTCATGTCTATGGTTCATCATAGATTATGAATACATAATCTCATCAATTAGAAGCCAAACCACAGCGGAGGTAGCATTGCAAAATGATCACATTGGTGCCGGGGGCTGGCAAGCCTCTGACTGGGAGGAAACAATGTCCTACACAAGGGTACCAGACTTTGCAAAAAAATATAAATGCGAGATGATGGATATCCGTACTCCTTGGAAAAAGTATGCTGCAGATAATAAATACGCTTGGCAAGATATGCTTGCAGATGGGATACATCTAAATGATAGAGGTAAGTATCTGATGGGAGCGCTCATCTGCCGTCATTTGGCTATAAGCCTAAGTTTCCTGCCGATCCAACGGGATTAGTTAGGACATATGAGGTTGGTAAAGATGTTTTTTTTGTCAATGGCGTCCTTACGTTGCCCTTTGA
>DASVUU010000853.1:0-3055 GCA_036386935.1 Cytophagaceae bacterium
AATATTGCCGCTGAATCTACTGTCGCCGCCGCTTTTGTCGCGATGATCTCCTAATACAAAATATTGTCCCTTTGGAATAGTTCTTTCATCCATTGTCAATGACGTTTCCATTTTCATGTTAGATCTCAGTGTGTAAGGCTCCTCAACCTTTACTCCATTCAGAATAAGCTGCCCATTTTCTATAGCCACTTTATCGCCACCAACAGCTATGATGCGGTTGATATAAATTCCATATTGGCCTGGAAATGCATGAATTATTATTTCATTTCTTGCAGGCTTATTGTTGGTATTGTAAGCCCATGAATCAACTAAAAACTGCTCGCCTACCATCAAAGTCGGCTCCATTGCAGGTACCCCAACAGTGAGCCTATCAAATCCCAGCCTTGAGCGCGGATTACTAAAGCTAAGCCCGGTAATCAGAAGGAATAAAAATGTAAAGAAGGCTTTTGCAGTTTTGGACGAGGTGAAAGAATCGCTTTTAAATCCTTTGATTAGTGAATCCATAAGGGAATAAATATAAATAAGTATCAAGGCAGAAGCTATCGAAACGAATCCCAAGAATGATGGAAAAAGCCGAAAAAATGCACCGCCAAAAATGATGGCAAAGAATGCGCTAAAAACTATATAGAACTTTCTTTTTTCCCCGATATGATAGCAACCTAATCCAGGCGCGAGTATCGATAAGAATAAAATTTTTATTGCTTTCATATTAATTGATCTTGTGAAACGCACGCCATCTACTGACTAACAAACAACTGTTCAAAGCTTTTATTGAAAGTCTTTATTTTATTTAGATCCTTATACCCCGGACTTACCTCAAACCTGCTATTGATGTCCAAGGCATGAATGTTTAGCCAGGTTAGTTCTTTAATTTTTTCTAAATGTATTGTTTCTAAACCTCCACTTAAAAAGAGAGGAAGCTCATTGTCATATTGCTTCAGTATTTCCCAATCGAAAGTTTTACCATTTCCTCCATAACTGACCCCCTTCGTATCAAACAGAAAATAATCACAAACTTTTTTGAAAGAGTCAAGGTGAGCGAAGTCGAATCCTTCATCTACTCCAAAAGCTTTTACCACTTCAAATCCTTGTTCTTTGATTGCCTCGCAAATCTCAGGCTTTTCATCACCATGCAATTGAATCGCGTTGAGCTGATACAATGCTGCTTTCTCTAGAATGAAAGGCAACGAAGCATTTACAAAAACGCCTGTCCTTTTTATGTTTTTTAGAACCTCACTTGGAAATATCTCCGTAGGAGTAGAGAAGCTTCTTGGAGATTTCTCATAGAAGATAAAGCCCATATAATCTGGGTTCAAGAGTGCCACCTCTCGAATATTTTCCACTTCCCGCATCCCGCAAACCTTCCACTTCATCTCTTAAGCAGTATATTTATCTTTACTCATTGATTTTACTTCCTCAGCAAGTCTCTTACAAGCAAACCCCGGATCGCTTTGCTTCATAAAGTATTCGCCGATCAAGAAGCCTTTGTAGCCAGCTTCCTTCAGGGTAAGAATGGTTTCAGCCTTATCTATGCTGCTTTCGGAAATTTTAACAAATTTATCTGGGATGAGTTCGGAAAGCTGCAGCGAGGTATCGATGCTTTCCTTGAAATCTTTCAGATTTCTATTGTTTACACCGATTACATCTATTTCGTCGAATAGATTATTTAGCAATTCTTCTCTGTTGTGTACCTCCATAAGTACTTCTAATCCAATGAATTTGGCAAATTTTGCTAATTCCTGGAGCCTTTTCGGTTCAAGTGCCGCCGCAATCAGTAACACTACATCGGCGCCAATAGACTTTGCTTCTACCAACTGGTATTCATCGATAATAAAATCTTTTCTAAGAATGGGAATATTAAGCAATACTCTCGCCTCGGTTAAGTCTTTGTTGTCACCCCCAAAGAAATCCATATCAGTTAATACCGACACGGCAGACGCTCCAGCATCCTCATAGCCTTTCACAACCTTTTCTAATATAACGTTAGAATTAATCACTCCCTTCGAAGGGGATTTTCTTTTATGCTCTGCAATTATTCCAGACTTCTCAGCGCTTAGAATGGAATGGCTAAAAGAGATTGTTTTTCTATTAAACAATAGGCTCCTTTCCAACTCGGCAGTAGGGCAGGACTCTCGCCTAAGCTCCACCTCAATCTTTTTTTGTGCCAGTATTTTATCTAGAATATTCATGTCTATCAGTTTTCTATAAGCTTTTTAAATGATTTAAGGGCCTTGCCAGATTCAAGGGATTCTTTCGCAGCATTGATCGAATCAGCAATACCGATGGCCGGAGAAGCACAGTAGATTGCAAAACCAGCATTGGCAAGTACTGCATTTCTTTGTGACTCAGTAGAGTCATTTTGTAGCACATTGGTAAAAATCTTTGCAGATTCCTCGATCGTCTTGCCGCCGCTCAATTGTTCGTAGCTATTTCTATTGAACCCTATTTCCTCAGGAGTCATCATGCTTTCTTTTTTATTAGAAATCATTTTAAAGGGACTCGTCAAGGATATTTCGTCACATCCATCCATCGTATGGAGGATTACAAAATTTTTGCCCGACTTCTGATAAAGATAGCCATACAAACGCGCCAGCTCTAGACTAAAAACTCCAACCAATTGATTTTTTGGAAATGCAGGGTTTACCATTGGTCCCAGCATATTGAAAAACGTTTTTACCGCAAGGTCTTTTCGGATAGGGGCGACCTGTTTCATTGCGGGATGAAAGAGCGGAGCGTGCATGATGCAAATTCCAGCTTCTTCAATCTGACGCTTCAGGATATCTTTGTCATTGGTAAACTTGTACCCAAAGTGTTCCATGATATTGGAGGATCCACACAAAGAGGATACTCCATAGTTTCCATGTTTTGCGACTTTCACTCCTGCACCCGCTACCACAAATGAAGCAATGGTGGAAATATTAAAAGTGTCTTTCCCGTCACCTCCTGTACCGCACAAATCTATTGGATTGTATTGAGAAAGATCAGTGGCTATGCAAAGCTCCAACATCGCGTCTCTAAAGCCTTCTAGCTCTTCGACGGTAATGCTGCGCATCAT
>DASVUU010000854.1:0-5536 GCA_036386935.1 Cytophagaceae bacterium
CACTATTTTGAAAGACACTAAGGGAACCCCGCCGCAAGCCGGTATAGATTGGGAACCTGACTGGGAGCGACTGTTGGATGTTAGTATGACCAATTGTTACATCGCTAATAACAGGGTAAAGGGAATCGATTTGCATCTTTATCGTCCAGCTTGGAAAGGGCCTAAAACTTTAACAATGACCTTCGACAATTGCCACGTAGACAGCGACACTGACGTGCAAGGAATAGCACTTAATATTGACGAAATAGATGATGCAGAAGGTGCTGACGGTGCGATTACATTTAACCGTTGTTCGTTCAAAAACAGGACAATGTATAATACTATATTTATTAGTGACAAGTCTGCATTGAAGGCTAAGGTGACTTTCAACGAGTGCTACATTGATCAATTCAATTCTGGCGGCTCGGTTATCTCACTAGAAACAACCGAAAGTTCACTGAGGGATGCAATGACATATGGAGGGTTGGAATTTAATAATTGCATTGTAAATGATAAGTACAATCGAAATTTTATGACTTTCGATGACCGTAGCGCCACCGGAAAAGGTATCAGAGATGTGAAGGGTACTTTTACTGTAAACAATCCATTTGGTGCAAAATACGAACTTGGGACAGTGAAACAGAATATCAATGTTCAGGTTAAAGAAAATAAATCGACGCCACCGATTATAAATATTTCTAGTCCCTTAAAATATAGTAGGATAGAAAAAGGATCAAATCTAACAGTTACCTCTCCAGCATCTGATTCCGATGTTGGCACGACAAATGGAGCTGGAATTGAAAAAGTAATTTATGAAATTCAATATGCAGGCGAAATAGTCCATTCCGCAGAAGACACTCAAGCTCCTTATACTTTCAATGTCTCTACAGAAGGTTGGCAACGAGGGATATACTTGGTGAAAGCTATCGCTGTGTCTAGTAATCTACAGACAAGGAATATTTCTGTGATTCCATTTGAAATCGTCTCGTCTGACATTTTAACAGCTATCAAGCCCTCGGAAGAGGTGAAAAATGCAATTACTTTATTCCCAAATCCTACAAAAAATGAGCTTTTTATCAACCGAAGCTTTAACGAAAGCGCGAGCTATGAAATAACCTCAATCGATGGAAAACTCCTACAAACCGGTGAGGCTGGCGAACATGCTATTAATATCGAAAATCTAAAGCCCGGTTTTTACATCATCAAGATTAAAACTGAAGTGGGAGAAACTGTGCAACGGTTTGTAAAAGAATAGACATTAACGAAGTTCCTAACTCTATATGAAGAACATCTATATACTCCTTATTTTAACATTGATCTGTCACAAAATCGACGCTCAGCTTCGCGCATTTCCTTGTGCGGAAGGCTTTGGTGCTTTCGCTAAGGGAGGAAGAGGAGGCAAGGTGATATACGTTACAAATACTAACGATGCAGGCGCTGGCAGTCTGCGCGAAGCTTGCGAAGCTATTGGGCCTCGAACGGTGGTTTTCCAGGTGAGTGGTCTAATCTCTCTTAAATCAAGAATTTATATAAAAAATCCGTTCATCACTATCGCTGGACAAACAGCACCCGGCGATGGCATCTGCATTAGAGGTGGACAGCTTAGTGTGAATACACATGATGTCATTATCCGTTATTTACGTTCGAGAGCGGGAGATAATACTGACTATAATTCAGGCATCAATCCCGACAATAGAGATTGTTTCGAAATTCAAAATCCCGATAATCCTCCCTATAATGTGATATTTGATCATTGCTCCGCTTCGTGGGGGATTGACGAAACAATGAGTACATGGTACGCTTGCAAGGACATTACTATTCAGTGGTGCCTAATAGCGGAGGGGTTACACAATAGCTTGCACAGCAAAGGACTTCATAGTAAAGGTCTTCTGATAGGGGACGGAGCGCGGAATATTTCTATTCACCATAATTTATTTGCATACAACTACGATAGAAACCCTATGATAAAGGGTTCTACTACAACCGAAATAGTTAATAATGTCATGGTCGGATGGGGGGAGGAAGACTACAATGCAGTTTATGTCGGCTTATTGGAAAACGAAGGGCATACCAAACTAGAACCAACCTTGGTAAACATAGTAGGGAATACCTTTAAACCCTCTACTGTAAGCTTCAGCACCTTCAGCATCAGAGCAAATAGTAATATGGACGCAGGAAGCAAGATCTTTCTAGAGGACAATGTAGGGCCGGGAAAACTCTCAAGCCAAGACCCAGAGGTAAATATTTTGCGTGCCAAAGATCGCTCTTTCGTCAGCCATACATCAGCGGTGAGTGGGAGCTCAATAAAGTACGAAGGTGCACAGGAAGCATATTTAAAGGTGCTATTATCTGCCGGGGCCATTTATCCGAAGCGTGATGAGGCTGATACAAGAATTGTCAATAATGTAAAAAATAGCTCGGGTAAAATCATCAACTCTCAACAAGAGGTAGGCGGCTGGCAATCTTATGGGAGTACTCCTGCTCCTAAGGACACAGATTCCGATGGAATGCCAGACGGTTGGGAAGTGTCTAACGGCCTGAATCCAAACAATAGCAGTGATGGTTCGATAGCATCTGGAAGTGGGTATACATGGGTGGAGGAGTATATTAATAGTTTAGTATCCTGCGTCGGAATAGTCACCGACTTAGCTGACAAGTATAGCACCAGTAATGAAATTCAATTATATCCGAATCCATCTCGAACCGTACTGCAGCTCGAAGGAAGTACTTTGGAAAATTCAGTATACGAAATAGAATCGATTGAAGGGAAGACCCTGCAGAAAGGACCTATTAACGGTCAAACTATTTCAATAGAAAATCTAAAGATTGGATTATATATCCTCAGAATTACAAATGACGCGGGGGAAACAGTACAACGCTTTGTAAAAGAGTAATCACATAGATGGTAAATACATGAAAAAAATTTTCCTACATATCAGCTTAATATGGATTTGTGCTCAAGGCTTTTCTCAAAATATTAACCCTGAGATATTCAAGGGTAGAGGGAAAAAACTTATAGAAATGGGATGGGATATTCCCACCGCTGCCTATGTCAAAGACAATATAGCCTCGATGGAGAAAACTCCATTTGATGGACTATGCTTTAGGTACAACGACGATGCGCCACTCGCCTTCGAGAAAAGGCTATGGACTGAAGCTGAAATGAACTTCAATGTGTTAGGGCAGATACAATGGGGTGATAAGTTGACAAATAATTTTTTGCAATTATGGGGTCAAAGTAAATTTAATGATCCGGATTGGTACGACGATGAGCTTTGGAAGATCGTAGTTTCTAACATGAAGATGTTTTCAAAAGCAATGAAACTCTCACGCTCGAAAGGTGTATTTTTTGACTCAGAATTTTACTTTCATAATGAAACCCATAGCCCATGGCAATACAATAGCACTATATTTCCCAATAAAGATTTCAATACCGTTAAATTAAAGGTTCGGCAAAGAGGCAAGGAATTTATTAGTGCGATTCAATCAGAGATGCCAAATATAGATTTTATGTTTACATACCTAATTGGCATGGCTTGGGCACAATCTGGGCAGTCAGTTGATAACCTATCAACGACAAATTATGCCCTTTTGCCCGCCTTTTTTGATGGCATGTTGGAAGGAGCTACGCAGGGTGCAGTTTTCATTGAAGGAAACGAGGGTTCCTATAGCTATGATGAAACACGTAAGTTCACATCTGGCTACGAGTATATAAGAAACGAGAATACAGGGTCGATAAACCTTATTGCAGGCGAAATTCGAAGCAAATTCAATTCTCAAGGACAGATTGCAATGGCACTCTACGTAGACCAGTTGTACGGAAGGGATGGCACGGGGTGGTCTGAGAATTATTATAGTAATTGGTTTGTCCACAATGTGTACAATGGGTTGCTTACCTCTGACCAATATGTTTGGTGTTACAGCGAATCAATAGATTGGTGGCTCAACAAAGATCTCCCATCGGGTATAAGTGACAGTATGAGTGCGGCCAAAACCCGACTTTTAGAAGGCAGATCTTTAGGTTTCGACATGGTTAAATTAGATAATTATTGGGAAATAGCCCAAGCAGCCTTCGTGGATAATCCTAGGGTAGAGATTACATCCCCTATGAATAATGCCTCCAGTAATAGAGATTTCACAATAACGGTAGAGACTTCTCAGCCTGTGGCTAAGGTGGAATTTTACATCAACTCCCGAAAAATTGGAGAAGACAATTCCAAGCCTTATACCTATAATGTAACTAACCTGAGAACGGGTGAATATACACTCTTTGCGATGGCACATACGTCTGATAAAAATCATATTTCATCAAACCCTGTCAACATCGATGTTGCCTTAACAACTGCTAATCTCGAAGGCGGGAATTCGTTGCAGCAAGAATTTGTGATCTTCCCTAACCCTGCAAAATCAGAAATTTTTCTCGAAGGAAAGATGGAGGAAAAAACGCTGTACAAAATAATATCGATCGATGGAAGACTAATAGAAACAGGCGTTGTTAGAGATTACCCTATTTCCATTGTAAATCTTAGACAAGGAATGTACATCATTAAACTGACCAACGATGCATCTGAAACTGTGTTAAGGTTTGAAAAAGAATAAATTGAACTGTTTTTCGCTTAAGACTTAATAATATGATAGATACTTTACCACCTAAATTCTGCCTTGTTGTTGCTTTGATTGTATTGCTTTTTGCTCCTGAGCTACGGGCACAAGTGACCGTTAGATCCGATGGTGTTGTTCAAGTTAATGGACGTTCTTTCTTTCCATACGGATTCTATACCGACGAGAAGAATGACAAAAAAGCGATGTTCAATCATGCAAAAATTACAGGGGAAGCTGGATTTAATGTGTTGCATATTGAGACAATCAATAATGATCCCTTAGATTCCATTTTCAAATTGGCCGCCTTGAATAATCAACATGTGATTTATGGCCCTTCCAAATACATGGTGCAATACGATGGACCTACGGCCCTGCATTTAGTGTATGACAAGGTTAAAAATCAGCCTTCATTGCTGGGGTACAACGTCGGAGATGATGTGAACGATGGCGAAATGGTGGGATATCCATCCAGTGTTGCAGACGTGAAGGCGCTACACGATGATGTAAACAGGTACGATCCAAACCATATAACTATGGTTGCGTTGGGTGGACCTGGCGGCCAAATTGATGTATTCAGTGCAAAACGATTTGATGCAGGTGCCCAGGAAGTATATCCGGTAAATGGCGGTTCAGAAATAAACCTAGTTTACCAATCGTCTTCAGCAATAGTCGAAAATGCCATAAAATGGAAACAATCTCCTTGGGTGGCGCTCCAGACTTTTAATTGGAATACCAATCCCAATCAACGAATGCCTACCTTCAAGGAGTACTACAATATGCTCTATCAATCTATAGCAGCAGGGGCGAAGGGCGTGTTGCTGTATTCTTACCATGTTGAAGATCTAGGGGCTAATTCCGACCCTAATCTTTGGAATGGTATAAAATCGACGGTACCTGAGATCAACAAAATAAAACCATTTATAACGGACGGAAAATTTACAAAAACAGAACTAGG
>DASVUU010000855.1:0-2440 GCA_036386935.1 Cytophagaceae bacterium
CTGTTCCACAAGATGCTATCTTTGTAGCATCTTCTTCAAGGTAAAGCCGGCACTCGCAATATTCATTTGAAAAATCGTGACAGAGTCATTTTAGGAACTTTCTAATAATTCTATGACCATGCTTTAGATGGCCAATGAAGGGTTCGATAGCTTCGCATCTTTTAAATTTTATTTTTATTTTTGCTTTCTATACCTCCTGAATATACCTGGTGGTCTAGTTTAGCCTCCCGCGTTATGAGACGGAGCTTGCTTTGATATAGGGGAGTATTGTATTGAGAATAAAAGACTGGACTTATATGCGTGGGTTATCATGCCGCGCCTTTGCAATTCTGCAGATAACAAGCTGTCAGAGGTGATGCAAGATTCAAAACCTCAAACCTCTATAACCTTGCTAAAGGAAATTACTGAAAATACACAATCAGAGAAAGAATGCCTGCCAATCCACCGTTAGGAACGTAGGCTAGGATTCTTGCATACACTGAAGCGTAAATCCAACGATGAAGTTTACCATTTTCACAAATGAGCAATAGTTGTATTCAGCTAGATAGGATTGGACAGTTGAGCAGAGTCTAAACTACCTGCCGCAAAAGCCAGTGGAGACCTGCTTTGCAGGCTATGCTACGGATTTTAGTACAGTAGTGCTAGGAGAAGATTCCGGCTGTTACGTATATTATTCGTAAGTTGAGAAGTTACGACAATTGGGTTCTAGAGTGCGTCCGTCGACACAGAGGAGTAGGTTGCCTTTTTGATATAAAGATGTAAAGCTTACTACGGTCGATCATGCCCCCAACTTTTGTTTTTTTGCCATATTCTACATTAAAATTGTCTAAATTAGTGGGACGTTTTTAATCAAGCAATGGGAAATATTTATGTCTTTTTTAAATACTGCACCGTTAGTCTTTTAATATTGATCAATTGGGCAGAATTGTCTGGTCAGACCGATCCGAGTGGGGTGGAACGTATTGCAAAAACGCATAACCTCATTTCTGATACTCCGGGACCGGATTTTTTTGAAGGCGACTTATTAGGAAATGGCGGGCTTGGCCTTTGTATCACAACACGTCCGGATGCTATGCTTTTGCATTTGGGACATAACAATGTTTGGGACCAAAGGCTTTCCGAAATTCCGCTTGATTCTATTGGTAAATTTAAAGATGTTTACTCCCTTATCTTAGGTTCTAGGAAACGATTGGAAGCGCAAGGGCTGAAGGATCCGCATCCACTAGATATTACCCAAGATACCTTATTAAACAATTACATTAAAAATTTATCTGCCATAGGGGACAAGCAATGGCCTCGACCGTTCCCTTGCGGCACCCTGTATTTAGCTTTCGATCCACTCAAAATGTACATGGTAAAAAGAGAGCTGAACATTTCAAATGGAATATGGACTATCACTTACAACAGAGGCGGCGACCATATATATATTGATGTTTTTGTTGTCAGAGGTAGCGATAAAGTACTTTTAAAGGCTTATGATGCAAAGGGGAATGGTATACCGCTTCCTTTTACTAGATTTAGAATATTACCGCATGACGATAGCGGTTCGAAAATACCCTCACCTCAAACTTTTTACAGTGAGGAGAAAGGGCTGGCAGGTTGGTCTCAACACTTACCAAAACATGCTCCTTTGGAAAATGAAGGTACCCCTCATGTAACTCACGAGGGAGACAAGGCGTTCACTGTAACATTGAGGTTTGACAAACCATTCAAGCGAAATATTTCAAGAGACAGGAATTATGCGGTGCCAATTGTCTGGTGGCAAGATGAAGAGCCATATGTCTTTACCAACAACCCTCCAACCTATGCCGAGCTTCATTTGACTCACGGGGCCGCTGATTCTATTTTAAAACCGATAGAATTAGGTGAACCAATCAATTGGCTTGAAAGTTATAACTCCCAGTCACTTAAAACCACCAGTTTTTATAAGGAATATTGGAATAAGTCTTCCATTAGTCTCGCTGATAAAGAACTAGAAAAAGTTTGGTATAGAAATACATATTTTTCTTCTTGTGTAATTGCTCCAGGCTACCAATGTCCTGGCTTATATGGCAATTTTATCTACAAAGATATTGGCACAGCTTGGCATGGTGATTACCATTTCAATTATAATGTACAGCAGTCTTTCTGGGGAATCTTTTCCTCCAACAGAATAGAGCAACATGAACCGTACATAGAGCTCATTAAGCAACAAATGCCGTTGGGAAAGTCATGGGCTAGATCATTTTATGAAATGCCCGGCTTGTACATTGGACTTTCAGGGTATCCATTTGTTGGAAAAACTTTACCTCATTATAATCCTGTGTATTCTAATTATATGTCTACGACGCCTTGGGCCGTGCAAAGCCTGTGGTGGCATTATTTATATACCCAGGACACAGAGCTTCTAAGGAGTACTTTATATCCAATTCTAAAAGATGCAGCTATTTTTATGAACGCT
>DASVUU010000856.1:0-2447 GCA_036386935.1 Cytophagaceae bacterium
AAATTATGCTGTCACATTCAGGGTATACAACGATGGCATGGCCTATAGATTTGCTACAGCACATAAAGATAAAATCACCATATTAGATGAGGAAGTAAAGTACAGATTTAAAGATAATTTGTCCTTTTACTTTCCAGAAAATGAAAACTACGAAAGCACTTTTGCATTAAAGGATTTCTATAGCATAGACAAGCCTAAGAAGATTTATCTGCCTCTGGTAATGCAGCCTAAAGAAAGCACAAAGCTATACAGAGTGCTGCTATCCGAAGCAGACGTAATCGACTATCCCTCCCTTCTTCTGAAAAAGTCAGACGACTGGCTCACCCACTTAGACGGAACGTTCAAAAAGTATCCTACACAATTCAAGCAAGGCGGCTTCTTGGACTATACCCCTATCGCTACAGCGGAGGCGGATTATATTGCATTGACAAGTGGTACTCGTACATTTCCTTGGCGGGCCATCGCAATTGTTCCAAATGATAAAGCATTATTAGATCAAGACCTGATTTATAAACTTGCCCAGGAACCGAAGTCAAAAAGTTGGGATTGGGTGAAACCAGGCTTATGCACATGGGAATATTGGAGTAATATAAACATTGAAGGAGTTGACTTTAAGCTTGGGCAAAATACCAAGACTTATGAGTACTACATAAATTTCGCATCTGCGCAGAAAATACCCTATGTAGTTTTCGATTGGAAATGGAGTTTAGAGCATGATCTTAGAGTGTTGAATCCAGAGATGGACATGCCATATCTTTTGAAACTAGCTAAGGAGAAGGATGTCAAAGTGGTGTTATGGGTGTTGGCGCATACCCTATACAAAGGCTTGGACAACAATGTAGACTATTTGAAGAAACTTGGTGCATCAGGTGTTAAGATCGATTTCTTCGACAGGGACGATCAGCTTTCCAATCAGATGTATGAAAAGATTGCAGATGCTTGCGCCAAAAGGCAGTTGATCGTGGACTTTCACGGTTGTGCGAAGCCATCGGGTTTGCACAAAGCGTATCCTAATATCTTGAACTACGAAGCGGTATATGGCAATGAATATAATGTTTTTGGAGCCGGAATACCTATTGACCATCATTTAAAAGTCCCGTTTATCAGGGGAGCAATAGGTCCAATGGATTACACGCCTGGCGGTTTTAGAAATAGCATTCAAGGTGATTTTAGTGTTTCTACTTCAGAGCCAAAAGTGCAGGGTACGCGTGCACATCAAATGGCCATGTTCATCGTTTATGAAGCCGGGTTGCAAATGATGTGCGATTCACCTACAGAATATCTCAAAAGCATGGACCTGTTAAAGTTGCTCGCCAAGACTCCTGAGACTTGGGATGAGACAGTCACGCTTGATGGTAAAATAGGTGAATATGTGCTAGTAGCCAGACGCGCAGGGACAACTTGGTACATAGGTGCTATGACAAATTGGGCATCGAGGGAAATGAATGTCGACCTTTCATTTTTGGGAGATGGAAGTTTTAAAGCGACAATTGTTTCCGATGGCATCAATGCTGAAAAGATTGCTAAAGATTATAAGATAACCGTTGAATCATTAAGCAAGTCGACTGCTTTCAAATTAAATCTGGCCAAGGGCGGCGGAGCCTATATAAAATTAGAAAAGCAATAACTTGACGTAATTACTGCTGCAAATCTGTATGGTTTAGAAAAGTAAAACTTTCATGGATGTCCCATTTCGCTCCATTGTGTTTCAATAACGAAATGCTTGCAACTTCAAAGGTAGCTTCGAAGGGTTCGCTGCGATATATCTGCCATGCTGACTTAAAATCTTTCGGCTTCAAATCTCGATTCGCGACAGTCACGTGAGCCTTAAAGGGCCTTTCTTCCATTTGATTTGCAGCAATTAATCCTTCCCGTTGAAGGAATTGAATGAGTTCTTTTTGAAGTCGGAATAAAGCGTTATTTGGCACCACATCGATGTAAACCGTTCTCGGAGCGAAAGCAGCAAAATTTTTAAGGTCTATCTCAAACCCATCCCTGGTTGCAGAAAAGCGATACAATTTATCAATGTAATTTTTTTCCTCGCTTTCAAAAATAGAGAAAGGGGGCTGGAGGGTGATATGAGCTGGTGACCTTGAAGCGACCGTGCAGTTATATTTGTCTCGAAAAACGTGCTTAATCTCTTGTACCCTATCCGATACCTCTTGAGACGGAAGGATGGCTATGAAGTATTTCGATTTTTTCTCCACGTAAGATTAATCAATTGGACCTATAGCAGTGTAACCGTTTTACCTTACCATGGTTTGCATGAGACTGCTGCCGCTTCAAAAAAGCTTGGAATAAAGATGGAAAAAGGGTTAGCACCTACAGAGCACGATTTATATATTCGCGTCCATCATCATTGCTGTTTTAACACCTCAAAGCCAATTATTTCACATTGCTTAAGCATCCCCAACGGCCAAAGGTATAAGAATAGTAATCTGATCCTA
>DASVUU010000857.1:0-18243 GCA_036386935.1 Cytophagaceae bacterium
TTTTCCGATGGAAATTCTTTCTCTATTTCTTCACAGGATTTGCCACAAACCATTTCTATTTTGGCGTACATCTTTTTCAAAAGAACTGCATTTTCTGAAATTACCTTTTCTGATTTCTCCTCCATAAGGCAGGCAGCAATGCCTTGCATCTGTTTTGCAATTCTTTCAAATTTCCCGTCTATACCCATCGTTGAGAATGAAGGAATTATGGAGTGCGCAATCTTTTTTAGCAGTTCCCAATCCTTTTTATCAATCGCATCCTTCATATTACATACCAGTTGCGGCGTTTCCTGAAGGTATATCCCAATCATTTCATTCATTCTTGCACTATTATTTTTAGTCAGCTTTTGAAGATAGGCTAAATTGATTGTTTTCTTGGGAACAGAGTCAGCAGAAATCTGTTTGACTGAGACCTTTTTGGGATCGGCTATTTTTAAATATTTAATGATCTTTCTGTATAATATTTTTTCATCGATTGGTTTAGAGATATAATCATTCATGCCAACTGCCTTGCATTTTTCTACGTCCATGGTGGTGACATCCGCGGTCAGTGCAATGATGGGCAATTCTAGTTTCATTACCTTCCGAATGTGTTGAGTAGCCTCGAATCCATTCATAACCGGCATCTGTAGATCCATCAAGATAATATCATAAGTGTTTACTGCGAGTTTTTCAGTTGCAATTTTTCCATTTGCTGCTATTTCCATTTCAAAGCCAAAGTCTTCCAAAAGCGTCTGCATCAATAGCTGATTGAGTGCAATGTCCTCTACTACCAATATCTTCACATTTTTTATCTCCTTGTCAAGCTCTAGGCTAGTGTCAGTTTCTATATCGACTTTTGCTTGAGTCTTTGAGAAAGGGAGGGTAAAACTAAAGGTCGATCCTTTGCCAACCTTACTTTCAACTTTGATAACCCCTCCTTGAGGTTCAATGAGATTCTTTACTATGGCAAGGCCAAGTCCCGTGCCTCCGTAGAGACGGGATGTGCCGCTAGAAGCTTGCTGAAAATTGTCAAATATAGTTTCTAGCTTATTTTCTGGTATACCTATTCCCGTATCTGTGATAGAGAATTCTATAATTACACCGTCCGCGTCTTCCTTAGTTATTTTTACTGCAACCGTTATTTTGCCTTTAGAGGTAAATTTGATGGCATTGCTTACCAGATTAAGAATAACCTGGTTTAATCGCATTGGGTCTCCTAAAAGAACTTCAGGGATATTTTTGTCATATTCCTTTACTAGTTTGATGTTCTTTTCGAGAAATTTTGCTTCGAAAATATTTAGCATTGAAGAAATTGTAGAGGAAAGCTTGAAGGGTGTGCTTTCAAATGTCATCCGTCCAGCATCAACCTTGGCCAGGTCAAGGATATCGTTGATCAAGACGATCATAGCATCGCCAGAGATTTTTATCGCATCAATATATTCTCTTTGCTTTTCCGTGAGATCAGTCTTTGATACTACTTTTGTAAACCCTATAATCGCATTCATTGGAGTCCTTATTTCATGACTCATATTGGATAAAAATTGCTGTTTTGTTTTTACCGCCTCTTCGGCAATTGTTGTTGCTTCCTCGGCGCGACTTCTGGCTTCAATAAGTTCGTTTTCGAAAATCTTTTGATCCGTTATGTCCCGGGCAACAACGACCACGCCTAAGACATTTCCTCTATCGTCCTTGTACACAGATCCATTAAATAGTACATCGGTCAGCTTGCCATCTTTATGTCGAAGTGTGAGTGGTGAGTCGGCAACGGATCCTTTAGCAAAAACCTCCTGGTAGACCTCACGTGCCTTCTGTGGTTCGGTAAAATAGCCAAAGAAGTCGGAGCCGATAAGGCCTTCACGGCTAATCCCTGTCACCTTTATTGTAGCTTCATTTACATCCGTGATCTTTCCAGACGAGCTGATTGTCACCAAAGGATCTAAACTAGCCTCGATCAGACTCCTTGCATATTGCGATGTTTGCTTACTTTCGGTGACGTCTCGCGCAGCAGCGAAGATACCGAGCACATTTCCGTTGTTGTCTTTATACACTGAAGCATTATATAATACATCTATAAGTTTGCCATCCTTGCGCCTTATCGTGAGTGGGTAGTCTGTCACGAAGCCTTCCTTCAGCACTTGCTGATAGCCTTCCCTTGCTTTATTTGCTTCAGTAAAGTAATCCGAAAAGTCCGTTCCGATGAGGTTTTCTTTCGATACGCCAGTGACTTTTATCGTCGCCTCATTGACGTCGGTGATTTTGCCCGAAGAACTAATGGTAACCAATGGATCTAGACTAGCTTCAATCAGACTTCTTGCATATTGTGAGGCTTGTTTGCTTTCTGTTACATCACGGGCTGCGGCAAAGATACCGAGTACGTTTCCATTGTTGTCTTTATACACAGAAGCGTTATATAACACATCTATTAGCTTGCCATCTTTATGTCTTATAGTAAGCGGGTAGTCCGTTACGAAGCCAGCCTTCAGTACTTGTTGATATCCTTCCCTCGCTTTGTTTGCCTCAGTGAAGTAATCTGAAAAGTCTGTCCCAATCAGATTTTCTTTAGCAACGCCAGTTACTTTTATGGTGGCCTCATTAACATCTGTGATCTTGCCTTCAGAACTAATCGTCACGAGTGGATCCAAACTCGCCTCAATAAGGCTTCTTGCATACTGGGATGCTTGTTTGCTCTCTGTTACATCGCGCGCTGCTGCAAAGATACCTAGCACGTTCCCGTAGCTATCTTTATAGACCGAGGCATTATAAAGCACATCTATTAATTTTCCATCCCTCCGCCTTATCGTAAGAGGGTAATTAGTTACAAAACCTTCCTTCAGCACTTGCTGGTACCCTTCTCTCGCCTTGTTTGCTTCCGTAAAATAATCTAGAAAGTCGGTACCAATAAGATTTTCTTTAGAGACCCCCGTCACTTTTATAGTAGCTTCGTTGACGTCTGTTATTTTTCCTTCAGAACTAATTGTTACGAGCGGGTCCAAACTCGCTTCGATCAGACTCCTCGCATATTGCGAGGCCTGTTTGCTTGCTGTTACATCACGTGCTGCAGCAAAGATACCTAAGACATTACCGTTAGTGTCTTTGTAAACAGAGGCATTGTACAATACGTCGATAAGTTTCCCATCTCTACGTCGGATGGTGAGCGGATAGTTTGTCACAAAACCTTCTTTCAGCACCTGCTGATATCCTTCCTGCGCTTTATGTGCTTCCGTGAAATAGTCTGAAAAGTCTGTACCGATAAGATTCTCTCTTGACACCCCAGTTACTTTTATAGATGCTTCATTGACATCGGTAATTTTTCCCTTGGCGCTGATGGTCACTAATGGATCGAGGCTAGCTTCGATGAGGCTTCTAGCATATTGCGATTCTTGGGTTCTCATGGAATGGATATTATAGGGTCAGTATCTAGGGTATCAGGGTGCGTATTTTCCAGTAAAAGCACTTATTAATAGGCCAATCATTCAAGTATGAAGCTTTTCAACAGGTATTCGAGAATTATCTATTGAGAGAGAGCTTATAATTTGCCTGGTTATTAAGGGGTTATTAAAAGGAAGAAATACTTCATCTCAAACGTATTCCAGGTCTTATTGTTTGAGGTGGAGCAATGTTGTTGAGGCTGATATTTATTGTCCTAGAAAGGGCTTAGCTGTTTCCATATAGAAATGGCTATTTATTGCATCATAAGAAACGGGGAATGGCCTAAAAATGAGAATGAACTCTAAGTAGGGCGATCTGAATTCTTTGCTTTTGATCAAGAGATTATCGGATGGATAATTAATTGACAACTAAATGTTAAAACTATAGGTGGCTAAATATTACATAGATCTGTCAATAAAATTTTTTACTATAAACCCCTCTTCTAAAGAATTTACATAAAAAATTTGGTCAAAGCCTTCATGGTAGGAGGGAAGCTCTAGTTGTTTGGCCTTTGAGTATATCCCTACCAAAGGTATCTGCTGCTTTCCAGCTCTTGCTGAGTTTCTTTCAACACACGTCCTAACATCAGCTTTAAAGAAATAGCCTACTATTTTAAATTGGTTTGCTTTGCCTTGAAGAATATAGTCCGCTCTATCCTCTTTTTTTACATTTGTATTATCTACGACGGCCCTTTGTTTGGTTTCAAAACAATATTCTAAAAGTCTCCTTTCTCTGTTCCGGGTCTTCAACATGTCGAGGTTGATGCGAACATGTGTATGAAAAAAATTCTGCATATAAAAGGTACTTTTGCCGGAGGCTGGAATACCAATAAAAATTATAAGCTCCATAAACAATGAGGCTGCCCTATTAGAGCAGCCTCTTTTAATTAAATACTGTTACCGCCTTTTGTGCCGCCAGATGGATCTTTGTCCTTCTGCCTTCCTTGGTTTGGGCTATGGTCCTTTTTCGAACTTTTCAAGTGTCCATCTTGACCTTTGCCATTATCAGTATTGCCGTTATTGCTTCCTTTATTATGTCCCTTTGTCATATCTCTTATTTTTTTAAGAACCGGTAGAGGAAAGGATTTGTTTTATCGGACTGAGCCATAGTGGCTGATCTTAATCAATTTAGAATAGGTTAAGAAGCTATTTAATTCTGCAATATTTGATTAGAATAGATTGAAATTGCGAGATTATGCGATAACCTCGCAATTTCAATCTAAAGAATTTAAATAGTGATTGATCAGGCTACTGAATTTAGCGATCAGAAGTAATGAAATTAGTCCTCCTTGTTACCGCAATCACTTTATTAAAAACTATCTCATTTTATTATTTAAGAAAATATTGACGGCGAGAGTTATTAGTTCCTTAATTTTTGAAGCATCTTCATCCCATACACATTTTTTGGATTCATAGAGATAGATCTTTCGTAGTTTGCAATGGCTTTCCTTTTATTTCCCTTTTTCATGTACGCTTCACCTAAACTGTCGTAAACGTTCCAGTTATTTGGATACTCTTTCACATTCAACTTAAATATTTTAATGGCATAATCAATCTTCCCAGCCCATAAGTAGTCATAACCAAGGGTGTTCAATTGATCTTCGTTAAAAATAAACCCTTTAGGTTTCTTCGCTTTTAATGAGTTATACAATCTGCAAACCGTGCCAACTTCATAGCTTCCAAGGGACAAGGAATCATACAATGTCCAATTGCTTTGGTAAGGGATGAAAGGATGAGTCGGTCTTAAAATATGCAATGCGAGATCTGATATACCAATTGTAGAATTGGATAAGACTACAACCCCGACTTTTCTAACAGTGTCTATCACTGCAAAAGTAGAATATCCACCTGTGCCTCCACCGTGCGCTAAAATACCTAATTCTTTATCGCGGCCGTGTACCCATGCTAATCCAGCCATAAGATCTGCCCGGTCCGTGTCGCCATAATATAGTTGCATTAAATCTATCGCAGGTTTTAAAGTTGTTTCACGCAAACCCATATTAGCCTCTAGCAAGGTGAGAAGGTCTTTTACAGAAGAAATAAGTCCTCCGCAAGGGGCAGTGGCCCCGAAATTACTAGTAGGCACCGGTCTCTGGACAACATTGTGACCCTGAGCTAACCGTAATCTATCGTAGGAACCAATACCCATTGTAGTGTTATTCATTTCTAAGGGAATAAGAATCCTTTCTCGCAATAACGTATCGAAACCTTTTCGAGCGACCAAAGAGAGAATGTGCCCCAAAAGGCCCACCCCATAGTTCGAATATTCATATTTAGATCCGATTTGTCTAGTAGGTTTAAACTTTGAAATGAAAGAATACATAGAGTCAAGCGAATAACCATCTAGAGGGTTATAGGGGGTGTCATCGTGCCAGTTATCTGGGTTTCTTGGCAATCCCGAGCGGTGGGCAGAAAGATCTAAAAGGGTTATTTCTCTTCCATTTTGATTCGGGGATTTCACGGTCTTGGGAAGATGTTTGGAAATTGGATCGTTAAGTTTGAGTTCTCCTTTTGTGGCCATATCAGCCAAGAGGAGCGAGGTAAAGACTTTGGTAATCGAACCTATTTCATAAAGTGTATTGCTGTCAGGTTTCAAAGGACTGTTGTCTCTTACCTTGCCGTAGCTATAGAACTTTCTTCCGGTAGAATCAACAATTCCAACGGCAATGCCCACGCTTCGTTTATTCACAACTTCCTGTCTAATCATTATCTCTATGCTATCAGGTGATAATTGTGCATTGATAGAATGTAATGTAGCCAACAGTATGAAGGCGACGAGTAGAATAGCTTTCATTCTGGGTAACATGGTAAACATCTGCTAAATTTTATAGACATAATTAAGGGGCTAGTAATATTACTAACAGACTCACTGAGATTGTAACCGGTAGGAACTGGGTGAACAATTAAATCTCTTTTTGAAAACGGTTGAGAAATATTCGGTGCTTGAAAATCCACAATCATAACATATAGTGCTGATACTTAGATTGGGGTTACTTCTTAGCAACTTGGCCGCTGCCTCAACCCTGATGTTGTTTAAATACTGAATGGGACTAACGTTCGTAAGCTCCTTAAAATAGTGAGAGAACCTGGTGTTGCCCATCTCGCAATGGTCCGCCATAGCTTCAAGCGTCCATGGCTCTATTAGGCTAGTATTAAGGCTATCTATAAAAATTGATACTGTCCTAGCGCCTTGTGTTAGCGCATCGTTTAAGTGGAAATTTCCACTTTTTAAGATATTCCATAGATGCACCAAAATCTCATTGATATACACCATGACGAGAGACTCTTTTCCCTCGTAACCTCCCTTCAGGAGACCTCCTATCTTTTGAAAGCACTTTCGAATATCTTCGTTTACTTGCCAAACAGGTTGCTCATTTTGCCTTAGAATTTTCGTCAGGTCACCTAGGTCATTTTTAGTAAGCACAATCCATTCTGGCCATACCCATTCCTGATGCGGATGTCGAACTCCTACATCTAAAATCAGCCAGTGTAACCTTCCCACACCGATAAAAGGGTCACCCAGTTTATGAGGTTGCCACGGTCGCGTGACAGTTAACTCATTGGGTCTTATTTGATATTTATTGGCCCCAAGTTCAAAAGGCATCAGACCCGTTTCAAGAAAGGTTAGCTCAATACCTTCGTTTCGATGCCAGTCTAGCCCCCACTGTTGTTGTATGCGCGCATCCCAATAGCCGATGCTATTTAGGCCTGGTAAAGCATCTTGCTGTATTGCGCAACCCGGATAATTAAACCTACCCCAAGCTTCCATTGCAATTTTCCCGGACTTCCAACTTTCAATAAGGGGCCCGCAATTATCAGGCATGTAGATTTGCCCTTTTTCTTTATACAGGTGCATAGGTCCGTCCATTAGCATGGCGAGAAGTATTCAAAATTTATCAATGAAAGATATCGAATAGACTTTCAAAGCGCAAGGGCCATATTTGTGTCGTCTTCAGTTTAAAAAAATTAAAATATGAAAGTAGGTTGCTTTGCCCTGATTAACCCTTTTGCTACCCTTGATAAACAATTAGATCAGATTCAAGACTGGGGATTTAAATACGCTGATATCACGGACAATACAGATGGAGCATGTTTAGGTGCTGAATTTGGTTTCACGGCTGTGGCAAGCCTAGACGCAAATCCTTTTGATATAAAAAGATTGTTCGAAGCTAGGGAAATATCAATAACTAGTGTATGTGCCCACGCCAATCTCCTGGACCCATCGGCGCCTTGGCGTTATGGAACATCGCAAATAATGAAAGCTGTAAAACTAGCTGCTTCAATTGGCGTAAAGCATGTTATCACAACAGAGGGCGAACCAAGCACAGAATTTGGAAGAAGACTGAGCACAGAGCAGGCCTTGCTATTAATCAGCGAAAAGCTTTATGAACCCCTGCGATTAGCAGCAGACTTTGGTGTGAAAGTATTGTTAGAGCCGCATGGTCATATTACTGACTCGGTGACTCATATGGAACAACTTATTGATATATGTGATTCGGATGCCCTGGGAATAAATTTGGATACTGGAAACTTATGGCTTGGCGGTGGCGACCCAGTGGAATTTGTGCAGAGACTTGGTAGCAAGATTGAACATGTGCATTGGAAAGATATGCCAGCGGAGTTTATCGAAAGACGTGGAAAGATTTTTGGATGTGGTATGGCAACCATTCCCTTAGGAAGTGGCGTGATTGATATCAAGGGAGTATATGAAGCGCTAAAATCTAACGGTTTTAATGGATATACCACCTTAGAGGTAGCGGGTGAAGCGGCAGTGATAGGTAGTTATAATTATCTTAAAGCACTAGGTGCTGAGTAGTAAAAAGACATATGAAATTGAAGTTAATAGTCTATTTGAGTGCAATAATCATTCTTTTAGGATTTTCCAGCCCCCAACCCGTTCGTGAGGTAAGAGTGCTGGTATTTTCCAAAACACAAAGCTTCAGGCATGAGTCTATAAAAGCTGGAAAGCAAATGTTCCAAAAGCTATCAGCTATACAACACTTCAAATTGGATACTTCGGAAAATTCAAATGTCTTTACCGATGACAACTTAAAAAAATATAGTGCAATTGTCTTTTTGAGTGCTACAGGTGAAATATTATCACATGCACAGCAGGCCGCCTTGCAGCGGTACATTCAAGCAGGTGGAGGGTTTATGGGCATACATGGCGCTAGTGGGGCTGAGTACAACTGGCCTTGGTATGGTAGGCTGGTAGGTGCTCGATTTGAGAGTCATCCTCCAGAATATCAAAAAGGCTCTATCTACCTTACGGACAAGGACCATGAAGCAACTAAAGGGCTTCCAGTGTCGTGGGATCCTGTCGAAGAATGGTATAATTTTACCGCAATCGGTGAAAATATACACGTACTGGCTAAGGTAAATGAAAGCTCATATAAGGGAGGAAAACATGGTAGCGATCATCCGATCATTTGGTGTCAGGAGTTTGATGGTGGCCGCTCCTTCTACACTGCTCTAGGGCATCGCAATGAGGCTTATTCTGATTCCATTTTTATCCATCACATTTTAGGTGGATTAAAATATGTCATTGGAAAAAACACCCCACTTGATTACAGCCTGCCTACTAGATTAGCCGCGCCTTCCGAATATAAATTTACAAGGAAAATTTTGGCTGGTAAGGAGTCTGTCAATGAGCCTATGGAGCTTGCCCTTAGCAGAAAAGGCCTAATATTCTACGTGGAGCGCAGAGGGAACATCAGGCTTTATAATCCTATAACCGGTAGTAATAAAGTGGTCGGCAAAATACCAGTTTATACTGAACATGAGGATGGCTTACTAGGGATTGCACTCGATCCAGATTTTGAAAACAACAATCGGTTATATGTCTTCTATTCGGCACCAGGCACCGTTCATGAATATCATCTTTCGAGGCTTGATTATCATCCTACGCAAGCAGTGATAATTCCTGAATCTGAAAAAATCGTCTTAAGAATTCCTGCGGAGCATCCATATAGTAACCATACCGGAGGTTCTATTGCATTTGATAAAGCAGGCAACCTGTTCTTATCTATAGGAGACAACACTATCCCCTTTGAAACAGGGTATGCCCCAATCAACGAACGAGCAGAAAAAACCGAATTCGATGCACAAAGGTCGTCTGGTAATACAAACGATCTCCGCGGTAAAATCCTTCGCATTCATCCCGAAGAAGACGGAAGCTACACCATTCCGGAGGGCAATCTTTTTCCAAAAGATGGTACAGCAGGTAAACCGGAGATCTACGTCATGGGCAATAGAAATCCTTTTAGAATTTCGATAGACTCAAAAACGTCGTGGCTTTATTGGGGTGAAGTAGGACCAGATGCAGAGAAAGATAGCCTTCCAGGACCCAAAGGTTATGACGAGGTCAATCAAGCAAAAAAAGCAGGCAACTACGGCTGGCCATATTTCATTGGGGACAACAAGGCTTATGCTGATTTTGACTTTGCTACCTGGACCACAGGCAAATTGTTTGATGTGAATGCACCGATCAATGAATCGCCCCGAAATACTGGATCTAAAAATTTACCTCCGGCACAAAAGCCGTTAATTTGGTATCCATATGCCGCCTCCCAGGAGTTTCCTTTAGTGGGGAGCGGAGGTCGGACTGCAATGGCGGGGCCGGTTTACCATTTCGATAAGTCTCTCAAATCTGCAATAAAGCTTCCAGAGTATTATGACAAAGGATTGTTCATCTATGATTGGATTAGAAATTGGATCATGGTGGTGCGGTTGAATGACAACGGTGACTATCAAAGCATGGAACCATTTATGCCTGGAACGACATTCGAGGGCATTATAGATATGGAGCTAGGACCTGACGGTGCGTTATACATCTTAGAATATGGTTCTGCATGGTATCAACCAAGCACAGAAGCGCGTTTATCAAGACTTGAATTCAAGCCAGACGCAGTTGCTGAAATATCAAAGAATTCCGACCCTCAGAGCAGCGCGAAGTCTGCTACCGCCCACAAGCCAGCTACTGGAGCTGCTGTGAAACAAGGCTCGTCGATTAGTATAGGCGAAGCGCTTATTGCAAAGAGCGATTGTAAGGCTTGTCATAGGTTAAGGGAATCATCGCTCGGACCGTCATTCTATGCAATTGCTGAGCGTTATAGGGGCAAGACGAGCGAAAGTGAACGACTTGCAAATAAAATAATTAAGGGCGGAGGTGGGGCTTGGGGGCCACATGTGATGAGCGCACATCCACAGCTCAGTAAAAAGGAAGCTTTAGACATGGCAATATATATTCTCTCCGTTAAAGCTAAATAGTGTGTGGAGTGGCAGTAAAAGATGTCTATCTGCATAGTATAAATTTATGAGCAAGTTGATATATCCCAAGCCTAGGATCTAACTACTACTTCTTATTTGTTGAGTTTAGGTTTCTCATAATGAGTCTTTAATCACGCAAAGTTATGATAACCAAGTAATCTCTCCCCGTCCCCTAGGAAGCACCCCAACCATACAGACTGCTCTTCCGTAGTACTTTTTTCAATCCAGCCAACAATGAAACTTTCCACCAATCACCTGAGGATTACCTTTGGGGTATCCTTGGTCATCCTTTGTTCAGCATTTGTATTTTCTTATTCCAGTATTTATAAATTGATTCAAAACTTCAATTCTGTAAATCATACGAACGAAGTACTTATCGATTTAGAGAAGACTTTGTCGACAATGAAGGGCGCGGAAACCAGCGTAAGAGGAGCAATTCTAACCGATGACTCTAGCTTCCTTGAGGCTTACCGTGGCGCCGAAAGTAGGATTCTCGACAAGTGTGATTACCTAATTAAAATTACTTCTGACAACCCTGTCCAAACCCGCAATCTAACCCGGTTAAGAATACTAATCGAATCGAAGTTTGAAATTCTTCAACAGCAGCTATTTCACAAAGGTTTGCGCGAACAACCGCGAACTGCCCTTACAAAAAAGGGAAAGCAAATCATGGATGAGGCTGAAGGAGTAATTGAAGAACTGAAAGCTGAGGAGCATAGGCTACTAGAAATTCGAAAAGCTGCCGTAAAATCTTCCGAATTTATGGCGCCATTTATTTTAATGATCGCTAGCATATTAGGCTTCGTAATTTCTGGCGCTTCTTTCTGGATGATTACGCAAGATGCCAAAATCAGGATTCAAGCTGAGAAGATTGCGAGAGATGCAGAAAAGAAGGTAAGGGAAAACGAAGCCATACTCATAGAGGCTCAAGAACTCGCAAATATTGGAAACTTTGAGCTTGATTTGAAAACGTTAGACTTATATTGGTCGGACCAGCTATATAGGATTTATGGGGTTGATTCGAAAACAGAGCACGCCACTCTAGATATAGCAAAGAAGCTGATTCATCCCGAGGACCGGGAATATGTATTCAGCACAATGGAAAAGATCACGAAAGATTCTGGTCCTACAGCTATAGATTATCGGATTGTGAGATGCGATGGCGCTATTACAACTGTAGTTTCTGTACTCAAACCGGGCTTAAACTCGAAAGGCGAATTTGACAGACTAAAAGGATATACTCAGGATATCACCCAACGGAAAACCATCGAACACCAACTTCAAATTGCAAAGCAAAACGCCGAGAATGCAAATAGATTCAAAACGAGCTTTATTGCAAACATGAGTCATGAGATACGCACTCCCATCAATGCCATTATTGGATTTTCGAATGTACTCGCGAAACATGACCTCAAAACAGAGGAAAAACAATACCTTGCCAATATCATATCCTCTGGTCAATTGCTCTTGAAACTCATTGGAGACATCTTAGATATAAGCAAAATTGAAGAGGGCAAAATACATATCGAAAACGAAAGTTTTCATTTGAAGGAAGTCATTTCTTCAAGCATTCTTCCATACAAATACACTGCAAATGAAAAAGGATTAAGTTTTAACTTAGTTTTTGACGAAAATCTGCCTCCTTATGTTTTCGGTGATTCAGCAAGAATCAAACAAGTAATTATAAATTTAATAGGTAACGCTTTAAAGTTTACGAGCCGTGGTGGGATCTCTGTGCAGATAATGGCTGGCTCTGAACAGGCACAATCCGGTGAATGCTCGGTCAAATTTTCTGTATCAGATACTGGGACCGGAATTCCTAAAGAAAAGCAAGAACAGATTTTTGAAAGCTTTACTCAGGCCGACAATTCCACCGCAAGAGAATTTGGTGGCTCAGGATTGGGTCTTTCCATCGTCAAAGAATTGGTGGCCCTCATGGGTGGTCAAATAAAAATCCAAAGTCCGGTCAATGAAAAAGGTGTAAGGGGAAGTACTTTTTATTTTACATTGACTATGAAGGTCAATGAGGTAGTTAGGGAGCCCTTGTCAAAGGATAAGATAGAAATCATTCCCTTTAGTCCAGGCTTGAGGGTACTCGTGGCCGAAGATAATATATTCAACCAAAAGCTAGCTGAAATATATCTGAAGGGGTTTGGGGTAGAGGTTGACTTTGCAAATAACGGTCAAGAGGCCATAAACTTACTTCAAGCGGGGAAATATTCGATGATCTTTATGGACGTACAGATGCCTGTCATGGATGGGCTGACCGCTACTAAGGAGATAAGAAAGAATATCGATTCTGCAATCCCTATTATTGGGCTTACTGCCAATATCTTCAAACAGGATATAGACAATTGTCGCAGTGGGGGAATGGATGGACACTTGGGCAAGCCCTATGATGAAATACAGCTCTATTCAACTATAAAAAAGTGGTGTTCTAATGAGGAGTGCCCATCAGTACAAGAAGTAGCCGTTGCTTCCAAAAATACGGACCTGAGCTTTTTGAAAAAGTTGGCTGCTGGAGATAATGGAATAATGAAAGATATGATTTCGTCCTTCCTTTTACAATCAAATGACTTCATAAGGGAAGCAAAGTCCCAGGTTGAACTTGAGAATTGGGAGGCATTAAGCGAATCAATCCATAAGTTTAAATCTACTCTTAGGGTCGTTGGTATTGACATCCATAATAAAGTAAACAAAGCCGAGCATGATGCTAAAGCTAAAATAAATGTAGCGGAATTGCCTGACGCGGTTGATGAAATTTGCAAGGTATGTCAAAATGCTGCAATTGAATTAGAATTGGAACTCGCCCAATTGCAGCACCCTGTTATTTAATTTCTGTTTTTATCTTTGAAGAGCAATGGTGCCTTTCAGGATTATCCCAACAAAATGCTGGTGTTGACAGAGCTGGCCACTTTTACGCTTTACCAGCGCCTATGGCATCACCTTTAAAGTACCTTGCATGACATAATAATGGCCGGGGAAAGTACATACATAGGTATAGTTTCCTGGTTTGGTTGGAGCTGTGAAATAAATTGTTTCTGAGCTCATAGGTTGCAATGTTTTGGTGTGATACAATACTTTATCAGTTTTGGGTACATAATCGAACTTAGAGGCCTGCAATCCCATTTTCATTGTCATCTCACCCACTACGATTGCCTGACCTGGTTGTACAATTACAAAATTATGTAGCATGTCATCATTGTTGTTGAAAGTCAATTTTATTTTACTTCCTGCTTTCACAACAATCTCCGAAGGATCAAATTTTAATCCAGGCTTTGTATTGACCGTGATCGTTTTATCAACTCCCTTCCAGGTCGATGGCATTTTATTTAAATGTTTTACTGAAGGAGCCGGTTTATTTGCTTCTTTAGCCAAGGCCGTTTTTGCAGGCTTGGTATCCGCTCCATGGGCGCCATGGCTCATGTGCATGGAATGAGAGGCGCTCGAAGAAGCAACATTGAGCTTTTCCCCACTAGGAATGCTTTTTAGGGTATAGTAACCGTCAGAATGGAGAAGAGAAAATCCGTCGGTTGATCTTATGTCTGCCGCCTTCAACTCATGTACATAGCCCTCTCGAAGGCTATCAAGTACTAATCTTACCTTAAGTCCATCTTCAGCAACCACCGCTGCTCGAACAGGGCAAGTGCCAAGGTTTGTAACTGGGCTGCCATATTCTGCATGATATTTATAAGTGAAGTTTGAAACCTGATAGGATGCAATATTTGAGGCACTTTTTTTATCTACAGGTTTAGTAAACTCTAGTTCAAATCCGTCAGGCTTTGCCGACATAGACTTGATCTCAAAAGGAGTTTTCCCTGTCCAAATCATCCGCTGTAAGCCGTAAGGTTCCTGTCCCGTAGAGCCCCATCCTCGGTTGGTTGATCCTACAAACATGGATCCATCTGTTCCCCATTCAATTCTTAATACTCCAGAGTTGAAACCCTCCCTAAATGGGAAAGCAGCTCCTTGGTATTGTCCATTTACCTTTTCTAAAAATACGCGAGTGATCTTGCTTTGACCTTGATCTCCCACAAACAGTTGTCCTTCGAAAAATGGAGCGAATTTATTATTGCCAGCATTTTCTAGAATTTCTGAGGTTGACAACCCCAAAATAGTGTGAGGGATCATTACCGCCTGTGTTTTTAATCCTGGAATCCCTTTAGCAACCTCAAACATAGGCTTGCCTGAGTCAGGGATATCTTTAATTTTTAATTTCACAGGAGAGTCAGGTTGGTCGGCCCATCTCAAACTCGCTGGATTTCCTACAAAATCTCCCTTTTCTATGTGCGTGATTCCGCCGGTTCCTACCCAGTCGCCTTGATTTTCCGAATAGAATATGTCCCCGTTTTTCAACACTCCAAAACCCGCTGGAGACCTCAATCCCGCTGCCAATGGTGTCATTTTTCCATCTGGAGTGATTCTTAACATCCATCCGCGCCATTTCACATAGCTTTCAGCCTGCCACCACAGAATAGGATCAAACGCTACATTCAGGGTGACTATAAAGTCCCCGTTAGGAAGGATCTTTGGGCCATACGAAAACTCATGGTAATGCCCTGAAAGTGGCCATGAGAATATAGTTTCAAATTTGTCGGCTTTGCCATCCTTATTTTCATCACTCATTTTCGTCAGTTCGCCTCTTTGAGCAAAATATAAAGAACCATCTTTATAGGCCAGTCCGAGTATATCAGCTAAGCCACTTGCATATTTTTTGAAGAACGGTTCACTAAAATTCTCCATATAAGGATTTTCCACCATCCAAACCTCTCCTCTCCGTGTGGAGACTGCAAGCTTGCCATTTGGCAATGCCGCAAGTCCTCCAACTTCTAACGCTAGGTCGGCTGGAATAGGAATGTTAATTATTTTATAATAATCCCCTTCCGTCGAGATTTTCCCAGATTCCTGTCCAATCGTTGGTAGAGAAAGAAGGACCGCGATAAGGGCGCAGGTAGCCTGTAGGAATTTATATTTGCTTTTCATTTTTAATAACTGCTTGTATGCTTTTAGATATTTAAGATGGTTTACCAGATGAGGGAGTAGTTGATCTCCAACAGGTCAGAGGTGTTGGAAACTGGCACAAGGATTTCATCCTTTCCACCAGAACTTCTTACTAATACTTTCGTGGCTTTAGATGGCTTGATGTAAAATTCATTATCGTTGACACTGTAGGAACCATCTTTCAGTTTCATGATCTTTGACCCAGACGCAATACGTATCCAGACTTTTCCATTGCCATTTTTAATGTTTGATATTTTTATCGCCCTATTTAATACTTTACCTCCTTCACCTGCTCCCGACTTGTCTTCAAGTGTTAGTCCATTATAAGTGTATTTAATTGTAGGCCGCCCATCCTGGTCCAGCGTGTATCCTTTTAGAGAAAAATTGTCCTCCCCTCTTAGGGAGTCGGGCCAGGGGCTAGTTTCTGAAGCAAGTGCCGCAATTAAAGGAGCGCCATCCAGTTCTATCACACTTCCCATCGGTGTCATCCCAAGTTCGCCCGACCTACCTTTCCACATTCCAGTCGCATTGTAGAACATACCTTTCCAAATTTGAAGGATAGATCCATTGCTCAAGTCTAGGGAATAATTAACACCGGAAGGCTCGCCAACCCCCATTCCGAACGGACGTCTTTTGTTTTTAAATTCAATGAAGTTACGCTGCACAGTTACGCCGTGTTCCGCTAATAAGTAATTGTCGCCTTCAGATTCCTCAGGTAAAAATGATCCGGAGGAATGCAATGGGGTCCATCGTGAGCCGGGTCCCTCGATATATAATCCCAAATTAGGTTTTGTCCAGGCGAAGTCTTTGAAATATACTAACTGAAAGGGAATAGTCCCTTTGGAAAGTGTAAGCTTTGCATAAGAAGGAATATCAGTGGCCCAGCTTTGTAACTCAAAAACTGTTTTGTCGCCAATTTCCATCTTTACCCTGCCGTTGTTATGAAGTCTAAACAAATAGTCCCCATCCTCTTTTACCTGCAACTTACCGTTATACGCAACTATGAAATCATTCTGGCTTTTAGCAACCTCCCAGGTTAGCTCTTGTGCGTCAGCTTTTATTAAGGGCTTGCTACTGTCCTTGTCTGCAATTTTCTTAAATTTTCCTTCGTAATAGGAGTAGCTCAGGTCAGATGCTGTTACGGTTGCCTTGTCATAACTTTTATATTTAATGCTCCTCATCGCGAAGGCACCATGGTCGCCTTGAATTCTTAGGGGTCCACGAGCTTTTTCTAAAGGATAGGCGCCGCCTCTTGTTGGCCCTGAAAGGATTACATTTTCATGAATGGTTACCCCGTTCAAATCAACCTTTAGAATTTTTGCATTTGAGGTTTTTAGGCCTTTATCGTTAAATTTAGGAGCTTGAAATTGGATACGCATCTTTTGCCATAAACCAGGCGCTTTTGATACATTCTGCGACGGTGGTGTTCCCTCGAAGCCTTTTTTACCTTCAGGTTTGGCTTCATCCCATCTTTCATAAATCCCTCCAAGGTCAGAGTAAGTTGGGTTTCTCACTCCCCAAGAATCCAATAGTTGAATTTCATACTGACCCTGTAGATATATTCCTGCGTTGGAATTTTTTGCCATCATAAACTCGAACTCAATGTCGAGGTCACCATGGTCCCAGGTAGTATATAGGTCTTTACTTCCTTTTGCTTCAAAGACATTAACAAGCACCCCCGTGCCAGGAAGGGCTTTGATGTGATCCACAACATTTCTATCACATTGAACATCCCCAGCTATTTTCCAATTTGAGGTAGGTGCATTAAAGGATTCCAGGGTATTAAGGTGTATAGATTGGAACGGAAGCTCCTTTACCTGAGCATTAGTGACGGTTACACAACTCAGAAAAAATATTGCCAATACCGTTATTCTGTAAATCATATTGCATTATTATAATTATAAATTATATTTTTCAGAGATAAAATTACAATAAATTTTCTTAAACCTCCACCACCTTCCTTTCATTTATAGCAAAAATTTCAATTCATTTTATAGGAGACATTATGCAAAAGAAAATTAAATTAGGACGCTTACACGTATTTCCTTTAAAACCTAGGCTTAATTCATGAGAGTAATTCATATACTCCAAAAACTAATAACGCCGGATTGGAATTTCAGTGTAGCGTAATTCTGTGCTAACCAACAGCTATTTAGGAGCGCGAGATTGAATTGCTGGGTCGTTTTGTGTTTTTAACAATCACATAAATATCTGACTTTACTTGGGTTTAGAAATTTGGCTTATCCGTATTCCCAGCACTAATCATTTCCTATGTGAGACCGATATCGAACTTTTCATTTGAAGGAAAGGTAAAGTTAACGGACTATTTTAGGGTAAAACCAAATTACGTTCGACTGCTTTTCTCTGCACTAAGCTCTTCATACTTTGAAACAACACTGCGATGTTGACTAAAGCAATTTAGAAAGAAACATTCGATGTGATAAGGAGGACGAGGCTAAGGCATGTTGATGATCTCTATTCGTTTCCAATAGGAACATCCAATCATTGACCATCCTCTAATAGCCTCCGAATAATCTGTCCTTTAGTTGCGAGATATCTGCAC
>DASVUU010000858.1:0-1535 GCA_036386935.1 Cytophagaceae bacterium
GTATGCAACACCAGCTGTACTTTTGGAAAGATTAAGGTCGCGAGTGTAGTTTTTCACATCGCCACCATGACCTTGAAATTTGAGATTTATATCTCCAAATGGCTGATATGCTCCAAAATCATCAACTGAAGTAGCTCCATTGTATTTTAAATAGCCGCTATGCTTATAAATAGAATCGGCACGTAATACTTCGCCCTGAGCCAATAACTCCTGGATTTGTGGCAGATTCTTTATCAGGTCGGGATTCCTGTTACTGTTAATTTTACCAGACCAAACTGATTTTTCGTTAAATTGAATGCGGTCATTGGCTACACCACCGAAAATCATGGCACCTATTTTACCATTGCCGATAGGTAATGCTTGTTGCATCCAAATAGTGGCGGGTTGCTTGTACCAGAGTCTCAAATCTTCGCTTTGCTGAGCCTGAGACCATACCGTTTGAGAGTATGCAAGTGATAGCAGTAAAACAGCTTTTAATTTCATTTTCATGTCTTAGTTTATGTGTGTGTTATGTTAGTCGAGATAAATATAATATTTGATATTAAAATAATGATGTTGGCAGTCCATAAATACTTTGGTATGTTTTTAACCGTACTGCAAAAACTTTCCACCCCCCCTATCACAATACGCCTGCTCGACACAGCGCATGGTCCATATCACATCTTCCACGCCATTATCGAGGATTGGGGATGAGCCCTCAGCGTAGCACATGAGTTGTGCCATACTTCCGATAAAAGCATGCGGGAACCAGCTTCCTGTAAAGGGTACTTCTACCCAGTTAGACTCCTCTCCTTCTTTAAGAAGGATGTATTCAAACTTGTCGGGAAGGCCTTTAGGATAATCCATTAGTAAGCCCAATTGTATTTTTATAGCGCCCTTTGTCCCTTCAAATTTTACAAAAGAATTTTGATGTTTTGGACCGTAGTTGTGACTATGGTTAGTGTGTATTCCAGCTCTGATAGTGTCCCCATAATCCATAATTATGTCTGACCGGACGGATGCCAGTCGGGGACTCAAAGGATGCTTGGTGGTTTTGGCCAGTACATCCCGAGGATTACCCAATATTGACCGGATAAAATCGAGATAGTGAATACTATGATAAGGTATTTCTACCCGCGGAAGTTTTTCAAGGAATTCCCAGAGATGCCAGGGTGTAAAAACGTTTATATTAAACTCCACATCACACAGATCGCCAATCCAGCCCTTTCTAATCATATCCTTGGCGGCTAGCATAAAGGGCGCATATCTTAGCTGGAAATTTACGGCAGCTGTAAGCGATTTCTGGTGGCAGAGTTTTAACAGTCCTTCTGCCTGTTGCAGGTCATCACCCATTGGTTTCTGCATTAACACAAATGCATTTTCAGGAAGCAGCGCTAGCACTTCCAAATGTGCGGAAGCTGGAAGGGCGACATCGTACACGCAGTTTGCCGGCGCATTGCTTATTGCTTCGTCAACTGATGAGTAAACATTAGGAATATCGTACTGGACCGCGAGAGCTTGTGCCTTTGTAATGTCTATATCTACGATACTTTGTA
>DASVUU010000859.1:0-4483 GCA_036386935.1 Cytophagaceae bacterium
TACTTGTCCTTTGAAGCGTAGGTAATTGCCATTAGGGTCGGGACTTTCTGCCCATTGAATAACGCTTCTTATGCCTGAGGTGGCCTTCGAAGCCCCTCCATTGACGCTAGCTTGGGTTACCTCTTTATCACCCGTGTAACAGTACAAAATCAAATCATAAGGCTGACCGGGAGCAAGATTTTTGAAACTTATAACAGGCGAATTGCTAGAACTTAAATACCAATAGTCGGCAAAGTCCCCCCAAGCAAAACTAAATCTAAGGCCGAATGAGCCTCCAAATCCAGAGGTACTGACGGTAGCATTCTCGGCAGCTCCCCGGGAATCTACCAATGGTACATTTGCAACGTTAGTCGTTTTAAGTCCATTCCATTTGCTATCAGGAACAGTACCTAAAATTCCCTTCCCTTCATAAACCGCATAGCTAGCTTTAAAATCTATATTGTACAAAGTCACTTGGGCCATCATGCCTTGGCCGATTAGTATTAGTAAAAAAGCGCCTACAAATTTAAAGTCGATCATTTTTTTCATTTTATACAAAATAAAGTTTTACAGGCTTTTAAGGTTTGCTTATAAATACTAAATCAATCCTATCAAGGAGCCAGGATAGTGGAGCTCAAAAACCAGAGAATTAAAGAAAATATTCTAACCGTTTATATTACCTTCCAATAACTAGTCTCTCACGATAGTTACACTACCAGTCACCTTTGCACTACCGTCCTTCTTATCAATGACATAATAATATGTTGCGGTTGGAAGCGGTTTACCGTTTTGTGTACCATCCCACGCTTTAGAATAATTTCCTGTATAGGTATATACCCGATCACCCCACCTGTTGAAAACTTCGATATTTAAATTTGGAAAATTATTGAATCCCTCAATCGACCATACATTAAAATTATCTGATGTATTTGGTGTAAGAATATTAGGAACAAATAGGTCACATCCATTGTCTTTCCTTATCTTCATCATTGCAGGGTTACCCAAGCCACAAGATTTTGATTCAGGGGTAACACGTAAGGTGGCCCCCTCCGCACCTAGGTCCTCCAAATAAGTCAACGTCATCGTTCCGTTTTGGTCGTCTTGCTCAACATTAGTATTTGCATCTATACTCCAATTGTATTTTATATCTGGTTGAGCAGTGACTTGGTAAGTCTCTATATTTCCTCGGCATACTAGACTATCACCGCTTATCTTGCTTACGTCCGGAGTAGTGAAAACCTTAGTGGTGAATTCTGCCTGTTTGCCTTCTTCAGTACATGCACTATTTTTTACCAGAACGGTAATCTTAGCCGAACCACTGTATGTGGTCTTCCACGTTACGTTACCTGTATTGTCGACACTTCCGGCATTATCTGGAGCGATGCTCCAAGATTGTTCTGTTGCATTGCCCACCGATAGCATTACTTTAGAAGGTGTCTGGTTGCAATATTGGTCTGCACCGCTAAGGATAGGATCACCTACACCAGGTTTCAGGTTCACTATTCCTTCACCATTCATAATCGTGTCGCAGCCTGTTTGATTATTAATAGCTATAATAACATATGAACCGTTATTGACTGCCTTTGCCTCAATAGTAAAGGTTAGTGGGCCACCAGTTCCGGGTTTGGCATTTGAATTCGAAGGATCGAGGCTATACATAGTATTTTCTTCACTACCACTTAGATTGATCACAGAATTTTGGCCAGGGGTGCCTTCACAACCTTCGATTGTTCCACTGGTAATGAATACTTGCGGTTTGATACTCTTGGTAATTGTCAATTGACCCGTCATATTTTCCTGACAGCTTCCCACTTCCGTTTCTCCCACGATCGTGTAAAGCCCTGCCTCTGACTGGTCTGGGAATATAAGACCCAGACCCGTCCCGGAAAGAGCAACGTTAGTTGCTAACCCGTCCTTGAAGACTGTATATCTTACATCTGTCTCACTTTCATCCAACTTCAAAGAATAACCTGTTCCCTTACAACTTGCAGGACCGCCGCTCCCTACCAATACTTTTGGCGTAGGTGCAGCTATAACGTTTGATGTTACAGTTGCCATTGGGCTTTTACATTCCGAGGCCACTTCTACAATATAAAATGTGGTATTACCTTTCGTAGGACTTACCTCCATTGTAGTGCCGGTACCGACTGAATTGGTTAAACCGATATCGCTGAACCACTGTAGTGTTCCACCACTGTTTGCAGTAGCTTCGAGCGCAGGAATCGCCCCTCCTTCGCAATAAGTCCCCGCGCCCATAACTGTCGGGGCGAGCGTAGGAGCTCCAGGTGCCAATAATTTGAGCGTGTCTATGCTGATTTTAAAACAGCTAGTTCCTGAAATTGGATTTACTTCCACATCGCTATAATTGCCTGCGGCTAGATTGTTTACTACAACTTTTCCAAATTGGTCACTCATAAGTTTTACAGTTTGGGCTTGCCCCTCTTTCTTATATCCAATATTGTATTCGATGTTGTTTGCTAAGCTTGATATCTCGATTTTCCCATCAGGTAAGCCACAAGTGCTAGGATCTATTTTGCTGGTAATTAAGTTGGCACTTGGGGAAACCTCAATACCCAACTTTAATTTATCGCTTTCGCAATGATTGATTGTCTGAGTTACCCAAACACTCTTGGCACCAACATCGCCCGTACTCGGAGTTTCTGGAACGTCTGACGGAACTCCATCAGTAGTTTTGTACCATTTTAATTGAGCATCAGGTAAACTCTTAACTCGATTAGTGAGATCTGAAATATTTATTTCTTGATCTTGGCAGTAAGTAGAAATTCCTGCCTGCTCTTCAAGCGGTGCAGCTAACGGATCCTTTAGATCATAGCTACTCGCAACTGTTTTAGAACAATTATTAAGGCTAACCTTAAAATTTGTATATGTTCCTACAGGTAAAGGCAATACAATCGAATCTCCTACACTAGTCTTTGCTTCATCTACGATATCATTATAGCTAACCTTAAATGCTGTATTCAACCTCAATCCTTTTAAAACTATAGATCCTAAGCTGCCGCACTCCTTAGGCTGGTTAGCGCTCACACTAAAATTAGAGGCACTAGAAGACATACCGTTAAGTACAGATGGATTCACTTTTATTTCCAGTTTATTGGAATATACGCTACCGATTGTGGTAGTTACTTTCACTCTATACCAAGTGCTGGTCTCAAGTTGTGGAGATGTAAAGGTTGCCGTGGTGGCAGCTTCAATGTTGGTAAATTTGGTTCCTTCAGGCGAATTCTGCCACTGGACATCACCCGTATTACCTTGCAGGCTTAGCATAGCCATGCTTCCAGCACATACTGAAGGTGTGGAAGTAGTAATAGTTCCTGCTACAGGATTTACAGGCTGACCGACTTTTATTACAGAAATGGTAGAGGATACTGGTGTATTACAACTACCGCTGGTTAGTAAAGCCTTGTAAGAGTACGTACCTGCTTGCAGGAAACCTGTACCCACAGTATCTTTGATGGCACCAGGAATTTCTGAAAATAGAGCACCATCTTTAGACACGTGCCATTTGATCGCGCCACTATGATCTCTTATTCTTACTATAGTTTTACCACCTATCGCTAAAACATTTGTATCTGCTCTAGTCACTCCCCCGACGGCGGAACCATCTCCAAAATTTTCAATGGTACGCGGCGCATTCATCACAGACACACAACCATCCTGAGAAACCTTAAAATTTTTATAGGTTCCAGCGGGTAGGCTCAAAATGACCCGCCCGTTTGACGTAGAAGTTTTCTCTGCCTCAGGTAAGGCATTATAACTAACATTATATACTTGGCTAGGGGCAAGCCCGATAAATATTATTTCGCCATCGACACCACAGCTTAACGGCTTTTTTGCTTCCACTAAGAAGTCCGTCCCACGACTAACCTTTGTAATGACCAATTCTGCCCTCTCACTTTCGCAGGTCCCCTTTTCAGCGCTAATGTAGATCTTAACATTCGTTTCCCCTGGGGAAGGAATCGTAGGGTTAATGGTACTTGTTCCCCCAGTAGCAGTCGTATACCACCTAGGAGTAGCCCCTGCTTCCCACAATACCTTATTTGTTAAATCTTCTATACTCGAAGAAGTTGTCTGGCAAAAAACAAATGGATTTTCTCCAACTATTTGCGGTTTGGCAGGAGCATCAGCTACGATCACGTCAATTTTGGCACGGTCACTTTCGGCTCCAGTGCTGTATACCTGACTTACATAATAGGAGTTGGTACCGGGTGTTGCTGTTGATGGAGTTATTTCTGTCACACCTGTTCCATTTGCAGCACTCGTATACCACTTTAGTCCTGTTGCAGGCCTTGCGCTGCTGTTTAAAATGGCGGTTAACGGTTGTGGTGGTGCGCCTTTGCAATATCTAACGGGCGACGCAACAACCGGTTCATTGCAGGCAGTGACATTGACAGTATTTCTATAGACATCTTTAGGATTACCACTTGCGTCGAATGTAGAAAGTGAAACACTGTATGTGCCGGGTTTACTATAAGTATAGGTAAAT
>DASVUU010000860.1:0-2061 GCA_036386935.1 Cytophagaceae bacterium
GCTTCCTTGTGGCGAATATCAATTCCACAATATACCGTTCAAGCGACTCAGAAATATTTACTCTGTTTATTTGGTCCTTTATCGTCAGTATTTCTTCTAAGGAAAGTAATGTTCTAACTGGGTAGTCAAAGCTCATATTAGACATTCTCCTCATTACCTCTAGCTCCGATTCCTTATCCAAGTAGCCGATATGCACCTTCATCATGAAGCGGTCAACTTGCGCCTCTGGCAAAGGATAGGTTCCCTCTTGCTCCACTGGATTTTGCGTAGCCAACACAAGAAATGGCTTATCTAATTTATAAGTCGTATTCCCTATCGTAACCTGTTTCTCCTGCATGCACTCTAGCAACGCCGATTGCACCTTCGCAGGAGATCTATTTACCTCATCTGCCAAAATTAAATTAGAGAAGATAGGTCCTTTTTTTACTTCAAAATCTCCTTTTGCCTGGTTGTAAATCATCGTACCTACAAGGTCTGCAGGCAGCAGATCTGGCGTAAACTGTATCCGCTGAAAATTGAGGTGCAGTACTTTTGCCAAAGTATTTACCGTTAGCGTTTTTGCTAAGCCCGGCACTCCTTCCAACAAAATGTGTCCATTTGTAAATAGCCCTACCAGCAAGCGATTGATCATATAGGTCTGGCCAACTACAACCTTGCCTATTTCACCAATAACTTCCTTTACCTTCTGTTGATATTCCTTTACCTGCTCATCAATTTCTGCCATAATCAAATGTTTGGGAAGCTGTTTATAGACTTAGTCCCACTTTTTAAAAATAAAAAATACTGCAAGAACAATACAAACAAAAGCAGCGATATAATTCCACTGCAACTTCTCGCTCTTGAAGACCACCAGGGTAAAAATACAAAAAACTGTCAGGGAAATCACCTCTTGTATCACTTTCAGCTGAAACAAGTTAAATGGGCCCCCATTCTCACTAAAGCCGATTCGATTTGCAGGTACTTGAAATATATATTCAAACAACGCGATTCCCCAGCTTAAGAAAATAATAAACACAAGGCTGTTAGGCATTTTCAAACTTGTATTCTTTAGATACAAATGGCCATACCAAGCCAAAGTCATAAAAGCGTTGGATATTAGGAGCAAGACGATTGCGGTAAATCCCTTCATGGCAATTTTTGTCGGCTAATTTCGCTTTTTTTAAGAAACTAATTAAATAATCTTCACCATCTGATTGATTGTTTGAGTAACTAAGGTTTGGGCAAGCCCTGCGGGCCAGGCTGTTTGCTACAACTCCTCGCTCGTTCCTCGCTGTGGGGTTTCCGCTTCCATCCTTCTTGCAGCAAATAAACCTGAGGATATTATAATTTCAGGCTGTGAGGGAAACGAAAAGTTAACTCTTCAAAATATTTCGCAATAGGACATTGAGATCAACATTTAAAAGATCACTAAAAGAAGAAGGTGCGCTATGAACGGTATGGGTAAATTTAAGCCAAGTACCCTTTTCACAATTACATATAAAAGACTCTTTTAGATTTTGGTTCTCCAGGTGGTATTTTACATTCTTTATCTTTTCTTCGCAATTAGTATTATTACACAATTGTAAGATAAAAACTACACTATTGCTTTCTAAAGAATAGAGGCCTACACCATGCTTTTCTCTCTTTCCCCCACTTACTGTAATATTTGGGAAGTGCGGTGGATAGACATGTTTGTATTCATCAAAAAACTTATCAAAAATGCGCTGCTCTAGTTCTGCCCATTTTATCTCTCTGGTATCCAGCATGCAATTGAAAGTTTGTCATATCCCTGTTCAGATAACCTACTTTGATTACTAATGTTCCATTGGTCCCATCAGAGGAATAGTATGGCCACATTCTAAGATACTAGCAATTAGGCAACTGAATTAGATTTTGAGCAAGGGGAAGAATAGTATCTTTATTTTGAAGCATAAAAAACTTACAAAAATCCTTTAGACCACACACCTCGCATTTAGGCCTGCGTGCGATACAAACATATCGGCCATGTAAGATGAGCCAATGATGACTTTTATGAATAAGTTCTTGGGGAAGGTATTTGACTAGTTGCTTTTCAACTTCCAG
>DASVUU010000861.1:0-2208 GCA_036386935.1 Cytophagaceae bacterium
ATTCAGATCCGTTTCCAGTCAATTTTTTTGCTTTTGAGAGGAGGTATAGCTTAGATGTGTTATTGATCCCTTCAGAAAGCGCCATAGGGATCTGGGCGACGACTATTCATGAGTTCATTGGATTTATTATCTATAAGATAATGGGGTATTGTTGAAATGTGCATTGACATTTACTCACTAAAAAAGACCCGCTTTACCCGTTCACTAATGCTAGTCAATATTTCATAAGGAATGGTTCCGATTTCTGCGGCCATCTCAATTACTGATAAGTCTTTGCCAAATACAATCACTTCGTCACCTTCCGATGCGTTAGCCGCAGTGACATCGGCCATACACATGTCCATGCATACATTGCCTATAATGGGGCAAGTCTTACCATTGACCAACACCTTGCCTTTGCCATTGCTCAGACTTCTCCTGTAGCCATCTGCATATCCTATGGCTAAAGTGGCAATACGCAGGTTTTTCGATGCCTTTCCTTGCCGTCCATACCCAACGGTTTCTCCCTGTTTTATTTCTTTTATTTGAGAAATGATGGTCTTCAAAGTTCCTACATTTTGCAACTCCGTCTGCCTTTGTCCAGTGGCTTCAATGCCGTAAAGACCTATGCCTAACCTTACCATACCCATGTGACTGTTAGGGAACCGCACTATTCCCGCAGAGTTTAGGGCATGTCTGGTTGGTTTGTATCCTAAATTTTTATCCAGCTTAGTAGCAATTTTTTCAAAGGTATCTAACTGTGTAGCAGAAAACTCATTGTGCAATGCTTCGTCGGCTCCAGCCAAATGCGTGAAGACTGAGGCAACCTCAATGTTGGGGTTCCTTTTGAGAACCTTACAAAGTTTCAACATATCTTTGGCTTCAAATCCCAACCTTCTCATACCAGTATCTATCTTCAAATGAATTTTAGCTTTGCCGTTATAAGACGCTAGAAAACCTTCTAAAGCGCTTAAAATTTTAAAGCTATATATTTCGGGTTCGAGCTGGTTGGACAATAATTTTTCAAAACTATCATCCGAAGGATTCATAACCATTATGGGAAGATTTATCCCATTCTTTCTTAGTTCTACACCCTCATCCACATATGCCACTGCCAAGTAGTCGACTTTATGGTATTGAAGTAAACTCGCTACTTCAAAACTACCACTTCCATATGCTAAGGCTTTCACCATTACCATGATCTTAGTGCCTGGCTTAAGTAAGGACCGGTAAAAATTTAAGTTGTGAGTAAGGGCATCTAAATTTATTTCTAGTTGGGTACCGTGCACTTTGTAGAGCAGCCTTTGAATAATCTTTTCGAATCGAAAGACTCGGGCCCCTTTTATCAATATAATTTCATTTGAAAATACCGACGTAGCAGCTAAAAAATCTTCTGTCGAATGGAAAAAGACACTTTTTGCGGGGAATTGAGAGGCATATTTTGAAATTACAGGTCCAATTCCTACAAATCGATCAATATTTTTTTCAACGATCAGAGCAGCTATTGCCTGATAAAGCTGTTCCTCCCGCATACCAGACTCTAATACATCAGACAAAATTACTGCCTTTGCAGCCAGCTGCTGTTGCTGGTCTAGAAAGTTCAATGCAATATTTATACCTGCAAGGTCATTGTTATAGGTATCGTCAATTAGGTAACAATTATTGATGCCTTCCTTCATCTCAAGCCTCATAGCCACCGGTTGCAAGAGTAGTATTCGCTTTTGTATCTCTTCTATAGCTACCTTAAAATATACCAATACGGCAACACAGTGAAAGATATTTTCTAACGACGCATCGTCTCTAAAAGGAACATCCAAAGCAAACGTCTGATCAATGCTCTTGACTGAAACCTTAGTTTTTCTATTTTTTCGCTTTAAGATTTTTATTTGAACATCAGCCTTGTTGGCTACCGACCAGGTATAAAGAGGTAGACCCAGGGTTTTTGCTTCGTCTACAACTGGTGTATGGTCAGCGCACAAAAACAAAGTCTCACAGTTTCGAAATAAATTTAGCTTTTCGCTGATCTTATGCTGTTGGTCATTAAAGCCCTCGTCGTGCGCAGAACCGATGTTGGTAAAGATCCCGTAGGTTGGTTTTATAATCCGCTCCAACTTTTCCATTTCGCCTGGACGTGAGATTCCAGCTTCAAAGATTCCTAAAGTATGAATGGATGACATCTCCCAAACGGATAAGGGAACACCTATCTGAGAATTATAGCTTTTTGGACTT
>DASVUU010000862.1:0-5536 GCA_036386935.1 Cytophagaceae bacterium
ATTGCCCAATTCTTCTATACCGCTTTTGTGACGAAGAATCTAACAAAGTTATATTTTCTCGATATTGCCTTTATGTTCCTTATTATGATCATCAAGACCATCTACTTCGTGTGGAAGATTTGATGATAATGTTTGAGAATAAGGAATATGCTGAGGAATAAAATCCTCATCGGCATTCGGCTTGCTATAGTCATATGCCCATCTGTGAACCGTTGGTATCTCCCCTACCCAGTTACCATGCCCAGGAAGTCTTGGCGTTGTCCACTCGAGAGTGTTAGAATTCCATGGATTCAAAGGAGCTTTTCTTCCTTTGAAAATGCTAAAGAAGAAGTTAAACACAAATATCAACTGAGCACCAAAGGTTGCTATCGCCGCTATACTTACGAACATATTCAAGTCTGCAAATGATCTGAATGCTTCAAATCCTGTAAATGAATAATATCTTCTAGGAAAGCCTGCTATTCCAATGTAGTGCAATGGAAAGAATACCAAATAAACCCCAATAAAAGTTATCCAAAAATGGATGTAACCCAATTTGGCGTCCATCATTCTACCAAACATTTTAGGGAACCAGTGGTAAACACCAGCCAACATACCGAAGAAGGAGGCACTACCCATTACGAGGTGAAAGTGAGCAACCACAAAGTAAGTATCGTGCAATTGAATATCAGCTGCAGAGTTACCTAAAATGATCCCCGTTAATCCTCCAGAAATAAAGAATGATACTAGACCAATTGAGAATAGCATGGCCGGCGTGAAAATAATATTACCTCTCCATAATGTGGTAATATAATTGAAGGCCTTCACCGCCGATGGTACAGCAATAATCAATGTAAGGAACATGAATATAGATCCTAAGAATGGATTCATACCGGTCACAAACATATGATGCGCCCAAACAATGAACGATAAGAAGGCAATTGCCAACATAGAGCCAATCATTGCCTTGTAACCAAATATTGGTTTCCTAGAATTAGTAGCGATGATCTCAGATGTAATACCAAGAGCAGGAAGTAACACTATATAAACCTCAGGGTGACCCAAGAACCAAAACAAATGTTGGAATAAGATTGGGCTACCGCCTGTATGTGGTAATGCCTCTCCACCGATATATATATCAGATAAGAAGAAACTTGTACCAAAGCTTCTATCGAATATCAAAAGCAGAGCGGCTGCAAAAAGCACAGGGAACGAAAGTAAACCGATGATTGCTGTTATAAAGAACGCCCAAATCGTTAATGGCATTCTTGTAAATGTCATCCCACGAGTTCGCAAGTTTATAACTGTAGTAATGTAGTTTATACCTCCAAGAAGTGTAGAGATAATAAAGAATGCCATACTTGTGAGCCACAACGTCATCCCGAGTCCTGAACCGTTTACAGCCTGCGGTAATGCATTCAACGGCGGGTAGATAACCCAGCCACCAGAAGCAGGACCTGTCTCGATGAAGATAGAGATAAACATGATCACACTTGAAACAAAGAAGAACCAGTATGATAACATGTTCATAAAACCAGAGGCCATGTCTCTAGCTCCAATTTGCAAGGGAATTAGGAAGTTACTAAACGTTCCGCTCAAACCAGCCGTTAGCACAAAGAAGACCATAATGGTACCGTGCATAGTAACTAGGGCAAGATAAAACTCCGGGTCTAGCTTACCTTCTGAAATCCACTTTCCTAAAACAGGTTTAAGCCATTCAAGGTTAACTCCAGGAAAGCCCAATTGCAAACGGAAAATCAAAGACATTAAGCCTCCTATCATCGCCCAGAATATACCTGAAATAAGATATTGTTTGGCGATAACTTTATGATCTTCACTAAATATATACTTTCTTATCCATGGCAAGTCATCATGATCGTGGTCATGATCGTGATCATTTTCATGACCGTGCACATGCTCGTGAGTGGTATGATGTAAATGGCTATCGGCTGATGACATATTATTATTCGTATTTATATTTCTATTTATTTATTTAGTATTCGCTGCATGAAGATTGTCGGACTTCGTGCTATCGATATCTACTTTCGTAGTATCACCTGGGTTAGGTACTGGCCCTGTACCAGGAGTATTTACATTATCCACTTTAGGGGCATTCAGAAGGTGCTTTAGGCCCGCTGGTGTTTTAGCTTCTGCATATTCACTATTCACTTCTGCAAACGACTTTTGCGATTTAGACCAAGCTTCATATTCTTCTGGTTCGTCAACTACAACAATAAAACGCATTGCAAAGTGACCTCTTCCACAAATTTCAGTACAAGCTAACTCATAGTTGAAATTTGGATTGCCTAACTCGTCTCTCATTTCCTGAGTGGTCTTGTTTGGAACGAACCAAAACTTCGTTGGCATCCCTGGTACCGCATCCATTTTAAGTCTAAAATGCGGCATGAAAACACTGTGTAAGACATCTCTAGCTCTTATTCTCAAAAGAACTGGCTTGCCCTTGGGAACATGAAGCTCAGATGGAGTGAAATCGTCTATACTAGCCTTATCAGTAAAATCCATTCCAAACTCATTTGTTGCATCAATAAGGCGGAAATCGTATTTTCCTAACTCACCATCTTTACCAGGGTATCTAACCTGCCATGCAAACTGTTTCCCCATTACTTCAATTACTTCGCTTCCTTCAGGCTCCTTTTGGGTAATTAGAGACCATTCTTTCCAACCGTAGTAAACTAAAATAGCCATTACAATTGCAGGAATCACAGTCCAGATAATTTCCAATTTATGATTGTCAGGATAAAAATATGCCTTACGACCTTCTTTATGCTGATACTTATAAGCAAACCAAAATAGGAAAATGTTCGTCACAATAAAGGCAAAAACCAAGATCGCCATGGTTACCCAAAACATTCTGTCCACTCTAATTCCATGATCTGAAACTGCCGTTGGCAAATATGAATCTCTTGCTACACTTGAATACCAGAAAAAGGCAACAAGCCCCACAGCCAAGAAAATTACAAACATCAAAGCATTGATCTTATTACTAGTCCCAACTTGCTTATTGGAGGAACCTTTCATCACTCCAAGTAATGTCTGAATTCGAAAAATAAGCAACAGAATCACTAATATCAGGACAGCAGCAACACCTAAAACTATCTCAGTCATTTTTGTATTTTTTTTACAATTATTATTTTAAAAATTTTTCTAACTCTAATGTTCTAACAAACAATAAAGGCATGTTCCTATAGGTACAAATGATGATGAATACTTTCTTGTAGCATTGGATGGTTCTTAGCCGTCAATGGGGCCTTAGACAATCCGGTCATTACAAGGAATATAAATCCTCCTAGATACATCAATGCAATACCTAACTCGATGAATAAAATATTTACATCTAATCCCCCATATTGCTTAAGCAAAGGAGGAGTCATCATGATATAAAAATCGAACCAGTGTCCTATCAATATAGCTACTGCTACTACTTTTAAGATTATGGCCTGCCTCTTCGCATTTGCAGTCATTAAAGTGAGGAATGGAAAGAAAAAGTTGACGAATAAATTCATAAAGAATATTGGAGAGTAGACATCATTCTTAAGTCTCTCTACAAAATAGATCGCTTCTTCAGGAATATTTGCATAGTAGATTAATAGAAACTGTGCAAACCATATATAGGTCCAAAATATGCTGAAGGCAAACATAAATTTACCTAAGTCATGTAAATGGCTAGAATTTACATATGGGAGGTATCCATTTTCCTTTAAAGTAATCGTTATAAATGTTATCGCAGCAAGACCGCTTACGAACCAGCTTGCAAAAACATACCAGCCGAACATAGTACTAAAAAAGTGAGGGTCAATAGACATTACCCAATCCCATGCGGACGTGGAGGATGTAATTCCAAACACAACCAGGAAGATAGCCGACCAGAATATGCTGTTGTCATGATACTTAAGGTTAGCATCTAAATCTTCAGCAAGAGAATTAAGTCTTAGTTTCCACCAAACTAATATCCACAATACGAAATAAAGGATCATCCTGAACACAAAAAATCCCGTATTTAAAAAGGCACTTTTTCCTTCAATGAGTGGATCAAAATTGGTGTCTTTAGGATCAACTAAATAGTGATGGGTCCAATGGAATAGATCGTGTCCGCCTACCAGGAAAAGAATTAGCATCAAAATCCCGCCTAAAGGCAAATAATATCCAAAAGCTTCAGGTACTCTTTTTATAGCAGCTCCCCAGCCGGCTTGAGCTACATAATTGAATGCAATAAAAAATACGCCAATGATTGAAATTCCAGTGAAATATACATTCGTCAGCCATAAGTCCTTAATAATTCGGAGATATAAACTAGGACCGTGATCCTCACCATGTCCACCATGACCAGCTGCCTCAGCGTGTCCGCCTTCATGGTGACCACCCATACTAAAGATGATGCAACCAATAATTAATAAAAGTATACCAACGCCTATTGTAATAAAAATCTTCCTTTTTGCCTGGCTGGTAAATATAAATTTGTCCTCGATCATGTTGTTTGTATTAAAAAGATGCTTTCAGATTTAGGTTCCTTACTTTTGAAGATTATTTTTTATATACTTCGCGATTTTCCAACGTTCCTCTTGGTTGACTTGTGACGCGTGTGGCCACATTCTACCCTTCCCATGAGTTATTACGTGAAATATATGTCCTTCTGAAATAGTTTTCAATTGACCTTCTGCAAGATTAGCAACACCCTTGAATGCACCGTTCACTGGTCCATCCCCTTTGCCTTCGGCTCCATGGCAGTGTGCGCAGTAATTTGTATAAAGCACTTCACCATCTTTCAACACCGCTTCCGAAGTATCAAATGGACTTTTGAGCGTTTGTGCTGCATAAGCTAAACTGTCTTTTGAAATATGATAAGGCATATAACCTTTACCATTTCTCTTTATAGTGCCTGCAACCGGCTCTCTCATATTCATTCTATGAGCATTGTATGGATTAGAGTTGTATGCGTCACCTGTAGATGCGGAGTCATCTATCACCTGTGTAAGCGGCTCATAAGCCTCAGAATAATACATATTAGGAGCAAATTCCCAACGGGTTCCGCTATGTATTCCAATATTTTCAAACTTCTTCTGATCCACACAAGAAGTAAAAATTACTGTGAAACTGAAGGATGAGATTGCTAATTTTTTAAAATTCATATCTGTTTTATTGCTTTAATATCCTAATCAGCATTTAGCAGAATTGGATGAGAATGTCTCTAAGTTTATCGGTTTTACGCTACAACCTTTGAATTTACTTCTGTAGCGCCACTTTCATTCAATATCTTAGTAATCAAATCATTGTCTAAGTTATTTCTACCTAGATCAATTACCATTACAAATTTATCGTCCGTACTTCGAGGGTCAAACATAAAAGGATTATAACCCCAGGGCTTTAGATCGCTAATAACCAGGAATGTTCCTACCATACCTAAGGCAGCTAAAAGAACAGTAGCTTCGAACGTAATCGGAATAAAATCGGGCAGCGCAATGTAAGGCTTACCCCCTATATCCATTGGCCAATCAAATCCCAACATTCCAATCATCATTGTAAGAGCGAGTATGGTACC
>DASVUU010000863.1:0-3281 GCA_036386935.1 Cytophagaceae bacterium
TATTTTTATAGTTCATCTAATGCTTATGATCTAACTATGCCCGAGTGAAGCAATACGGAAAAAACATCACTAGTGATGCTAATCTAATTTATAAAGATTAAATATAATTTTAAATATATTCGTGATCAATTTTAATTGAAGTAGATGAGATGGTTGTATTTCCCAATGCAAAAATAAATTTAGGTTTGAATATCATCTCTAAAAGAGAGGATGGCTTCCATAACATAGAGTCGTGCTTTCTTCCTGTGCCTTGGAATGACGCCTTGGAAATAATTCCCTCGGACGAGTTCTCCTTTACTTCCTCAGGAATCGATATTCCTGGATCGTCCTCTGAGAATTTGTGCGTGGCTGCCTACCACATTTTAGCAAAAGAATATAGCCTTCCAACTGTAAAAATTCATTTGCATAAGCATGTACCAATAGGAGCGGGGATGGGAGGTGGCTCTTCGGATGCGGCATTTACAATTAAGGTTCTAAATAGTTTGTTTAGTCTTGAAATGTCGGAGGAGGAAATGGAAAATCGGGCTCGTAAGCTGGGAAGCGACTGTGCCTTTTTTATAAAAAATAAGCCGGTAGTAGCTGTTGAAAAGGGGGATGTCTTCGAAGAGATTGCAGTTGATCTTGGAGGGAAAACACTTTTTATCATTTATCCTGAAATACACATTTCAACAAAAGAAGCTTATTCCGGGGTAGTACCCAGATCCCATTCACGTTCCATGAAGGAAATTTTAAGTCTGCCGGTTGACAATTGGAAGGACATGTTGCACAATGACTTTGAAGATTCGCTGTTCCCAAGGTACCCCGCCTTATCTAACATAAAGCAGGTCCTTTATAACCATGGCGCAATATATGCGTCTATGACAGGGAGCGGTTCTGCGCTTTATGGATTCTTTGAAGGGGATAACGGTCTGAAAGGTTTATTTCCTAAAACTAGCTTTAAGATAATTAATATATAACCTATATATTACAGTAGTTCTTAAGTAGCGGATACGCTTTCTTGCACTTCTTTTGGATCGCGATAAATAAGTCATCACACGAAGAGGTTGTATCTGCAAGTGCTAGCTTCGATAATGCGCGGTAGTAAAACCATTCCCCCTCATTTTCATTGGAAGATATGGCAGTATTTATATTTCTAATAGCCTCCTTGTGCCTCGAAAGTGCTTGGTAACAATAGCCTCGTCCAAAATATGCCTCTGCTGATTTAGGATTTAATTTAATGACTTTATTGTAGTTCTTTATCGCTAACGTAGGTTTTTCAAATACAAAATTTTCTATCTCAGCGCGATAAAAATAGGCGCTGTCGTAGAATTGATTCAACTTGTTACAGGCCACAAAGTCCTCTAATGCTTCCGAATATTTCTCTAGCTTTACAAGGCACTTCCCTCGATAAAAGTAGGTGTAAAAGTCTGGCTTTTCCGAATACTTTAGTGCCTGACCAAAGTCATTGAATGCTCCCTGATAGTCGTACAAATATGCCATTCGGAGCTTGCCCCGTTTTATATACGCAGGAACGAAATCTTTTTCGAAGCCTAAAGCTTCAGAATACTTTTCCATGGCAGGAATATATGCCTTATCTTTTTCCAAGGCTAAGCCTTCTTCATAATAGAGGTTGGCGGTATAATGATTCATGAAAAAATAAAGGAAAGTCCCACAAACAATGACCGTTAGTATGCCTATTGCAGCAACAATCCAAGCCTTTCTTTCAGCTCCCTTTGATTGGGCCTTTCTCTGAGTAGATTTATTTTTGGGAGGAGATTTCTTTGCAGAATAAGTATAAGTTCTTTTAGCCTCTGGAGATGATTTTGGAATGTTCGTGCTTTGGCTATAATACCTTCTATCGTAGATGCTTTTTTTATTTTTATCAGATAAGACCTGATAAGCCAAGTTTATCTTTTTAAAGTGTTCTTCATAGAATGCTTGGCCTTGGTGTTTATCAGGATGGTATTTTTTTGCCAAAGACTTAAATGCAGCCCTAATATCATTTTCTGAGGCAGTCCTTGCCACTCCTAATACTTGGTAATGATCAAATTCCATGGTAAGCTGGGATGTAAAGTGAATTTACAAAGGAACGATCATTGAAAAAATAAAATTTAAACAATAATTTACTGGATTTAAACCAGACTAAGTGTTTAGCTTAAATTTCTTCCCTGGCAAGACTTTTATCAGCCCTTGAAATTCTAAGGTCAGTAACAAGGAGGCAAGTCGACTGGCAGGAATCTGCGACTTCCAACTCAGCTCATCTATCATGATTTCTGTATTGTCATGGAGGAGTGTTAAGATTTCTTTCTCATCTGGCGGGAACTCATCAAAAGAAATCTTACTAACCATGATCTTCTCTTTTGAAACATCAATGTCCCAATTTAATAGATACTCCAAGTCTTTTATACTTGTATAAATTTGTGCTTTGTGGGAAGCGATGAGTTTATTGCAACCGGCAGATACTTTCATTCCTAAATTTCCAGGCACTGCAAACACTTCTTTATTGTAGCTATTTGCTATTTCAGCCGTTATCAATGCACCCCCTTTTTCGGCCGCTTCCACTACTATCACTGCATCTACCATCCCTGCAATAATTCTATTACGAGCCGGAAAGTGAACTGCCTCAGGTGTAGTACCAAATGGATATTCGGTAAGCAGGCCACCCGATTCTATCATTTGTGCAGCCGTCTTATTATGTACGGAAGGATATATGATATCTACGCCGCTTGCCATTACCCCAATAGTTTCAAGTCCTGTTTTGATAGATGCCTTATGCGCTGCGATGTCGATGCCATAGGCCAGCCCGCTTACCACCAAAGCATTGTGTGTTTTTAAGTCCTGTACAATATCTTCAGTAGCCGATTTCCCATACTCGGTCGCATTTCGAGTGCCTACTATTGCGATCGATTTCTTATTATTCAAATTCGCGTTCCCATTGTAATACAAAAGGGTTGGAGCATCCTGTATGCTTTTTAGTCGTAAAGGATATAGAGGGTTGGTATAAAAAAGTATTTGAATGTTCTGTTTCTCCGCGGTTTTTACTTCCTTTTCCGCCAACGTCAAGACGTTCTGGTTAATAATGGCATCAGCAGTAGTCGGGCCAACGCCAGGGATCCTCAACAGGTGACCTTTCTTAGATTTAAAGACTTGCTCTGGAGAGCCACAATAGCTCACTAAAAGTCTTGTGGTCTGGCTTCCGACATTTGGTATTAGCCCAATGCCAACTTCGTAAATTAATTTATCACTCATTAAAAAAATATATAAACTATGGAAGGTTTTTTTTCAGTTCTGCTAAAAATGTT
>DASVUU010000864.1:0-6684 GCA_036386935.1 Cytophagaceae bacterium
TTATGATGTAAGCAACGAACCTTGTTTTTTGACACCCATTCTATATCATTACATAGGTAAGCCTGGTCGGAGTAACGAAGTAATTAAGAATATCATTTCCAAAAAATATACCAACACGGCTGACGGTATACCTGGCAATGACGATTCTGGCTCAATGTCCTCATGGTTTGCCTTTCATGCAATCGGTTTATACCCCAATGCAGGTCAAAACGTCTATCTAATTACCAATCCACTATTTGAAAAAATTACTATAAAGAATATTGAGGGCAAATCATTTGTAATAACTGTTAAGAGAAAAAGTAAAGGTGCTATCTATATCAGTAAGGCCACATTAAATAGAAAGCCTTATACCAAAAGTTGGCTAACCCATGATCAAATTAGGAATGGAGGAGAGCTGATAATGGAAATGACGGATAAGCCCACTAAATGGGGCGCCGATGTAGGTAGTATACCGCCCAATGGATTGTGACAGGTGGAAGATATTGCATTTGAAGCCATCAAGATTTTATTATCGAAATCAGAATGAGACTATCTAAACTCTTACTTTTATTGACATTTGGATTTTTCTCTTGCGATAATGACAAGCTAAAAATAAATATTCAGACAAACGGTAGATTAGTCTTGGTTGACTCCTCTGCACAAACTGAAAACTTAGAAGAATATGATCCGGACTATCGGAGCGGGGTCTTTCCTATTTATTACATGGGTATATTGAACGATACTATTCGACTAGGACAAAAGCAAATTTCGGCAAGCAGCCATGGTCAAAAAAATTATGATGGGCTTCGCAACTTTACTTACCAATACAGTGCAAACCTCAAAATCACTGTTGATACCGGGTTCTCAGTAGTACATACCTATTACTATTCTCATTTTGATCTAAATGACGACAAAAAGGTTATTGACTCAACTAAATCAATCAAGGCGTTTCCAGTTTTTGTATACAATGTATCCGACTCCTTGATGTTAGTGGGGAGCCATAGTGAATAGGGATATACAATCAGACAAGCCAAGAATCGAATGGGAGACTGGGTAGACATCGACACCCCTGTCTATTATGCTTGCGGTGCAGGAGCAAGGGATATAGTAATTGAGCCGGGAGAGGTATTGATCGCAAAACTCCCTAGATACAATGGAAATGTTAAAACTGAATGCCGATTGAAGTTTTCAAGATGGAAATCGGTAGTTTATTCCAACACTTTCATAGACTATATTCATGAAGACCAATTGACCGATTCCCTTAATTTGAAATATTGAAAATTACAAATCAATCTCTGAAGGAAACATTGTATGACCATGGCTGTAGGTTATATGAGCTTTGCGCCGCTGCTTCTTAAAAAGCAATAATTACATACGTGGTATTTGGATAATATTCAGGCCAGCCGGCTGTGAACGGTTTATAATAATTAAATATGAATTTTAAAGAATCGAAGTGTAGCAATAAATTTTTTTTCATCTTTTTATTGCAAGTACAAGAAAGTAAATTACCTTTGTAAAGTAATTATCAAAATTACAATCCTTTCGTAGGAGGGAAAACACAATGTTACAATTGATCCACATATCGCCCTGTCGATTCTTTGCTTATTAAAGCAAGGCCTGGATGTTATTCCCTCAAATCACTCATTTATTTTGTTTAAAAGGAATTAGGCTAACCGTCTCATTATCTGTGTCTTGCTTCGTATTATTCTATTTAAAAATAATAAACAAGCGCTATTTAAGCCGCCTTTGAAGGGTCTTTAATGCACTTGAATGCAGGGGTAGGAGTTTAGAAAATGGTTATTACTCAACGATAAAATATTCAGATCAAAAATCTGAAGGGGGCGTCCTATTGCCTTTTATGTTTGCTTGATATAACCGTTAATAAATATCAAAAACAATAAGAATATTAATTTTATAGGTAGATTATCTGTGAGCGCAATAAAAAAAGTTTAAATCAATTTAAAATAAAAAGGATACTATGGTGCCAGTGAGGCTACCAAGGTTGATAAATACAAATTATAAATAAAAGGTTAGAATAATACGGATTGATCTCACCGAAAATATTGTTTCATTCTCAGGAAACCAACCTTAGGAGGATAAAATGTTTGAGGGTATTAACCTAATTGACTTTACAAAGAAGTTTAGCAGTGAAGAAGTATGCTTGGAGTACTTAGCAAAGATAAAATGGGGCCAGGGATATAAATGCTGTCGCTGTAGCCATGATAATTATTGCAAGGGCAAGAAGAATTTCTCAAGAAGATGTACAAGGTGTAAGTATGACGAGTCTGTGATACGGGGTACTATATTTGAAAAACTAAAGTTTTCCCTTGTGAAAGCATTTCACATTTTATTTGCTGTATCCACTTATAAAAAAGGGGCATCTTCTCATCACCTATCCAGAACACTTGGCCTGAGACAGCCTACGTGTTGGGCTTTTAGAAGGAAAGTGACTCAGGCTATGAAAAGCAGTGGCAGGTATAAGCTTAAAGGAAATGTTGAAGTGGATGAGTTTGTGGTAGGAGGGCCTGAAAAAGGGAAGCAAGGCAGATCAAGAGGCAAGAAAAGACTTGTACTATTGCCATAGAAGCTAACCAACATGGGCTATACAGATCCTATGCTAAAGTAATCAACAACTCTTCAAGCAAAGAACTGAAGTCCTTCTTTGAGGATAAGATAGATGAAACGGCTAAGATAAAAACTGATAAATGGCGTGGATATAGACCTTTGAAAAAAGCCTATAAATATCTAAGACAGATATCTTCTAAAAAAGGTAAAAGTTTCACGCGACTTCACAGACATATCATGTTATTGAAAGCGTGGATGAGAGGTATCCATCATAGCGTGACAGGCGAGCATTTACAGGCATACCTGGATGAATTTAACTATAGATTCAATAGATTAAAATCTATAAATTCTATATTTGATAATCTCATAAAGAGAATGATGGAACATGAACCGTTTCCTTATAAATCATTCAAAACTAGTGCGACTTAAATGTATTGTTCTATAAAAGGTAATAAGATCCCCTATGGGCAAATATACAATTAAATCAAAAGACTTAACTAAAATAGGCTATAACAATGATGTGGCAAGAAGCGTAGCAATGTCTCTCACTTCTAAACACTTTAAACATAGTCCTAAAGATGAAGTCCTCCGTCTGTTGGTGGAACTAAAAGATAATCCTGATAATTTTCTGCAACATGAAGCGCTGGCACCGTTAGCAAATAAGCTTCTTTGTAAAACAGGGGGAGTAAAGTTCACCTCTCATGAGCTAAGGATAGGCACTAGAGATTTTCAAATTTACGGAGGAAAAGACATTGATGGCGTGGCAAAACGACAAATAGAGCTTGCCATGAGCTTACCTATAGCTGTTAGAGGAGCGCTGATGGCTGATGCGCACGTAGGATTTGGACTGCCTGTTGGTGGAGTCCTAGCCACAGACAATGCCGTGATCCCTTTCGCTGTAGGTGTAGACATAGGTTGTCGTATGGCGCTATCTATTTTCGAGATGCCCGAAAAGTACCTTCAAATGAATGCCTATGCCATGAAGAAAGCTTTGGCCCAATACACTCATTTTGGAATGGAAGGAAGCCTCGAATTTTCACAAGCGCATGAGGTACTTGATCGTGAAGAATTCGCTGCAACCGATCTCCTGCGAAAACTTCATGGTACGGCAGCAAGGCAGCTAGGTTCCTCCGGGGGAGGAAATCACTTTGTCGAGTTTGGACTGATAGACCTTTTTGAAAACAACGTCCTAGGTATGGCACCTGGCAAGTATGTATCCTTGTTGACACATTCTGGCTCCAGAGGAATGGGCGCCGCGATCGCAAAACACTACACCAACATTGCGATGGAGACTTGTAAGCTTCCCCGTGAGGCCAAACAACTCGCCTGGCTTTCACTAGACAGTGAAGCTGGACAAGAATACTGGATGAGCATGAATCTGGCGGGGGACTATGCACGGGCATGCCATGACGTTATTCATCATAACCTGTCTAAAGCGATTGGTGAGAAGGCAGCCACAAAGGTAGAGAATCACCATAATTTTGCATGGAGGGATAAGTTGTCTAACGGCCAGGAAGTGATCATTCACCGCAAAGGTGCAACTCCCGCTCATGATGGAGAGCTGGGAATTATTCCAGGAAGCATGACCACGGGGTGCTACCTCGTAAGTGGAAAAGGAGTGGAGCAATCACTTTATTCCTCGTCCCATGGGGCAGGGAGAAGACTGTCACGGGGAAAAGCAAAGGAAACGTTTACTGGATCAGCAATGAAGAAGTTACTGTCTGAAGCGGCCGTTACCCTTATTGGAGGAAGCACTGAAGAATGCCCTTTGGCCTACAAAGACATTGAAAAGGTAATGCAGGCACAGAAATCCCTGATAGACGTCCAAGGAAAGTTTATGCCTAAAATAGTAAGAATGAATAAAGAATAGTATGAAAGAATATATGATACAGATCTCCTCCGGTCGAGGGCCAGAAGAGTGTTGGAGGGTAGTAGCCAAAGTATTGGAATTGTTCCTCAAAGAGGGTCGAGCCAAAGGCTACGAAGCCGAAGTTGTGGAGGCTGTTTCAGGAAATATTAATGGCACGTTATTGTCTGCGCTTGTAGTAATACAAGGAAAAGAAATAGAAACCTTTTTGTCGGGCTGGCAGGGAACTTTGCAATGGATATCTTCAAGTCCTTTCCGAAAATACCAGAAAAGAAAGAATTGGTTTGTGGGAGTGGAGGTCTTTGATGTGGCTAAGGTATTCCATTGGGATGAAAAGCAAGTTGCCTTTGAAAGTCTTAGGGCATCTGGCCCCGGAGGGCAGCATGTCAATAAAACTGAATCTGCCATTCGCGCTAAACACATTCCTTCTGGAATCACTGCACTGGCATCTGAGAGACGGTCGCAACATCAAAACAAGGAGGCAGCAATAGAACGGTTAAAATTCAAAGTAAGAAACTGGTTTGTACAACAGGCTTCTGCAAAGGTCCAAGACAAGTGGGGACAGCACAATACCTTGGAAAGAGGCAATGCAGTACGGACGTATAATGAAAGATTATAAAATATGAAAGAAAAATTTATTTATAAGGAAATGTATGGTAACGCAGTCTTCATGCAGCCCTATTTACATTATTATTTGACATTCGGTATCTGCCCTAGCAGGCTAGGAATCCGGAACATAGATAAGAATAGACTATATAATTTAATAGTAGAGAAATACAGGCTGAGCGATGATAAGGTGATTAAATCACAGGGCTTTGACAGCGAGAAGAACGAACTGTGGCATAGTTTTATCCTTTTCGACGTGGGGGACTATTGCAGTGTATTTTTCAACTCCAATTGGGGCTGCTATTCGAATGCAAAACTTGTTGAGATTATCTATTCTCATAAGACAAGTGCGATATTCCTGAAGGAACTCGAAGCCTTGGTGAAGCAGTGTATTATCAAAGAAGAGTTAAGGTCTGAAATAAATCTTATTTGCAGAAATGAGACATTAAACCTCAATGCTTTTGAAATACCAAAACTTGAACTGGATCTAGAGCTTAACTACAATGATGATTTTATGGAAATCGATAGAATTGTAAAATCGAGGCTTAGTAAACCAAAAGACAAAGGAATAGTGCTTTTACATGGTCTTCCTGGAACGGGGAAAACAAACTATATAAGGCATCTATTGACAAGCGTGAATAAGAAGATGATCTATCTACCACCTGACCTTGCCTATGAAATAGGTAGCCCGGGATTTCTAACATTCCTGACGGACAATTCAGATTCTGTGCTTATCGTAGAAGATGCTGAAAACGTCATTATGGAAAGGTCGGGTGGCTCGAACGGAGCAATGTCGAATCTACTTAACTTATGTGACGGCCTTTTATCTGATTGCTTGAACATACAGATTGTTTGTACTTTCAATACAGATATTTCCAAAATTGATCAGGCCCTCATGCGCAAGGGTAGGCTTATCGCAAAGTACGAGTTTAAAAAACTCGAGGTTGGCAAAGCCCAAAAGCTTTCCCATTCACTGGGCTATCTAAATGAGATCACTGCAGAGATGTCCTTGAGTGAGATTTACAATCAAGAACAGAAGGCGTTTTCCGAGGAGACAAAACCTTTGATTGGTTTTGGAAGAAGTACGAGCACTGGCTAGTTTGATCACTAGAATATCCCAAGGAGTGTCTTTGGTCAAAAGAGCTACTTTGGGTATTTTTAGTTTTATAGAATAGAAGCATTGATGCTCAAAATCTAGTATTCTAGGATAATTGACCAGGTGACGAAACGGCTTCAAATAACTCGTCACCTTTTCTATCCTGCAAAATTGATTAAATTCGAACTTAATCTTGATGCATGTACAAAAGAATATCCTACCGCCTCACCAAACCAGGGTCCTTCAATAATCTTAAACAAACAACTGAGGAAATACCATCACCTTCGCCTGAGGAAGTAACGGTATCTATAAAAGCTATAGGCCTCAACTTTGCTGATGTCTTTACTGTGCTTGGTCTATATAAGGCCGCTCCAAAAGGATCATTTATTCCAGGGTTAGAATTTTCTGGAGAAATTATAGATACAGGAGCCTCAGTGACTCACTTAAAAAAGGGTGATAGAGTGTTTGGGGTGACGAAATTCGGAGCCTATACAACCTGTCTTAATATTGATGAAAGGTATGTAATACAACTTCCTGAAGCATGGACCTATGATGATGGAGCCGCCTTTCC
>DASVUU010000865.1:0-5269 GCA_036386935.1 Cytophagaceae bacterium
TAAAAGCGAAAACCCCACAGCCGCCGCTTTTCGCGGGGACGAGGAGTTGTAGCGATTAGCCCGACCTTCAGGCACGCCCAAATACAAATATAACGGCCGGGCTAAAATTTTAAAAATAGAAACTATAATATCCCTTCACTCCATTGGAGGTGATTCCCTCTATGACAACTTTACCTCTTATCTTTTCTACAATATCTGCAAACTCCTCCGGAGAATTGATGGCGACTTTATTAATAGACGTTACAATAAACCCTTCCGAAATACCTAATCTCCTAATTAGTCCTTGATTGATCTTGAGAATTCTGACGCCCCCAGCGGTGATCCCTAATTTATCCTTTTCCACCTTGGAAACTGTTTCCATTACTGCGCCTAGTGTTGGCGAGGTAAATGTTTCGTGTTTTAATATTTCAGTGGTACCTTCTCTGTTTGTTAAAACCAAGGTGGCGTCTTTGATATCGTTGCCTGACTTGTATTGAATCTTGACTTTATCACCTGGGTTATAATAGCTCAAATACTCTTCAAATGTACTTTTACTGTTTACCTCCAGGTCATTTAATTTCAAAATAATGTCATTTTTTTTCAGGCCAGCTTTCTCGGCTGCGCCTTGGTTTTGAATGTAGGTAACTACTACCCCTGAAAAGTCCGAAAGCTTGAGCTTCTCGGCAACGGCAGATGTAATCTCACTCACTTCTACTCCTGTAAAGGCTTTTTGTACCTCACCATATTTGATAAGGTCTTTTACAACTTTGCTCACTATATCAGATGGTACAGCAAACCCGTAACCGGTATAACTACCGGTGCGGGAAAGAATGGCCGTATTGATGCCGACCAATTCTCCTTTGACATTTACAAGAGCTCCACCGCTATTTCCTGGATTTATCGCTGCATCTGTTTGTATAAAAGACTCCAGAGGAAATTGACTATTTACTACATTTATATTTCGAGCCTTGGCACTCACAATTCCAGCGGTAACGGTACTGTTTAAATTGAAAGGATTTCCTACGGCCAATACCCACTCTCCGATTTTAACATTGTTGGAGTTTGCAAATTTCACTGCGGGAAGTTGTGTGGCGTCAATTTTAAGTACCGCCAAATCTGTATTCAAATCACGGCCCACCACTTTGGCCTTATATGTCCTCTTGTTATAAACTACCTCGATGACTTCCGCTTTTTCTATTACGTGGTTATTTGTCATGATGTAACCGTCCTGAGAATAAATTACCCCTGAGCCGGATCCTACTACCTGATTGTTTTGCTGTTGTCCGCCGAAAAACCAGTCGAACATATTGTAGCTGCTATTTGTAGTTGCCACTGTATTGATAAAAACAACACATTGTGTACTGATGGCAGATGCCTGCACAAAATCCTCTGACAATTTTTCTGATGGGGCCGTGTAGTTGGCACTTGTAACTTGTGGCGCATTCTGATTAGAAATAAAAAGGTTTGGCTTCTCGCCGTCAACATGCTTATAAATAAATGCGCCAGAGAAACCTGCAAGTAGGGCGATGACTAATGTTTTGAGATCTTTCTTTTCCATATTAAAAAACTTTAAAAAAGGTAAACGAATTCTGTGCCTAAAATTATAAAAAATTAAAGTTTTATGTGATGAATTATACGATCGGAAATTTTACTAGGAGATTATTCAAGCGGGAAATTTTATAAAAACATTTCCTTTTATATAAGGTGCTCGAATGCTAGAGGTCGTTCCTAAGCGGACTGAGGCCGTTGTTTAGGAGTTTGTTGATTTCAAAACTGAAATAAAATTTTACCTTTGCATGTCATGGGTATAAAATCCACCTTAAGTAAGCCTTTTGCGTCTTTTGTAGTTCGCAACCAGAACAGTTGGACAAAAAATCCTGTAGCGACTCAGCAAAAGGTATTTCAGGAATTATTAAAGGGCGGGCTAAAAACCCTGTTTGGCAAGGACCACGACTTTGCGAACATAAAGACCTATCAGGATTTTAAAGAACGCGTTGGTATTAGAGACTACGAAGGACTTAAAGACTATATAGAACTTGTAAAGAAGGGCGAAAAAGACATTCTTTGGAAGGGACTTCCGGTCTATTTTGCTAAAACATCAGGAACCACCTCAGGGGTCAAATACATTCCCATCTCCAAAGAATCTATCCCTTACCATATCAATGGCGCAAGGGATGCCTTATTGAATTATGTGCATGAGACAGGAAATTCAACATTTTTAGACGATAAGTTAATCTTCCTTTCCGGCAGTCCTGAAATGACTAACAAGAATGGCATTCATATCGGAAGATTGAGCGGAATTGTAAATCATCATGTGCCAGGGTATCTGAGGCGAAATCAGTTACCCTCCTACTCTACCAATTGTATAGAGGACTGGGAAGCCAAATTGGATAAAGTAATCGAAGAAACACTTTCACAAAAAATGTCTTTGATCTCAGGTATTCCTCCTTGGGTCCAAATGTATTTCGATAAAATTCAGGCCAAAACAGGCAAGCAAATAAAAGATGTATTCCCAGATTTTAAGCTCTTTGCCTACGGAGGTGTCAACTTTGAGCCTTATCGGAAAAAGCTATTTGACAGCATTGGTAAACGCATAGACTCTATAGAAACCTACCCTGCTTCGGAAGGCTTTATTGCATTTCAAGACAGCCAAATTCAAGAAGGACTGCTTTTGCTTTTGAACAGTGGCATCTTCTATGAATTCATCCCAACTGAAGAATACTTTGGTGAGAACCCCACCAGATTAGATATTTCCCAAGTGAAGGTCGGCGTAAATTATGCTTTAATATTGAATACGAACGCAGGACTCTGGGGCTATTCTATCGGTGACACTGTGAAATTCGTTTCCTTGGATCCGCCGAGGATTGTGGTGACGGGTCGAATAAAACACTTTATTTCAGCGTTTGGTGAGCACGTCATTGGGGAAGAAGTAGAGAAGGCAATGCAACAAGCTATTGGATCAAATCCGGAAGTTGAGCTGACAGAGTTTACAGTGGCTCCCATGGTAAGTCCAACAACGGGCTTGCCTTACCACGAATGGCTGATAGAATTTAGTAAGGCCCCTGAAGACATTGATAAGTTCACGAAAGATTTAGACACTGCGCTTGTCTCACTTAATACGTATTACAATGACTTGATTTCGGGAAATATATTAAAAAGACTAGAAATAAAAATCCTTCAAAGGGATGCATTTCGTAACTACATGAAGTCGCAAGGCAAGCTAGGCGGGCAGAATAAAGTCCCTCGGCTATCCAATGATAGAAAGATTGCAGAAGACTTACTGAAATTCAAATAATGATAATTAAATTGCTTCGTTAACGAGGTTAATTCTTAGGCGCTTGCCATAATAATGATAAATTCCCATTCTGCTAGCGATAGCAACTCCAAAAAAAGAAATATTGCCATTCTTGGTTCAACAGGCTCTATTGGAACCCAAGCACTAGAGGTCATAAGGAGTCATCCTGACAAATTCGCGGTGGAGGTATTGACTGCTCAAGAAAACGCAGATCTACTTATATCTCAGAGTCTGGAATTCACTCCGAATACAGTCGTCATTGGAAATGATTGCCACTATGACAAAGTCTTTAGCGCACTTGACCCTGCCGGAATTAAGGTATACTGTGGATTGAACGCGCTAGCCTCTGTGGTAGAAATGGAAAGCATAGACTTGGTACTTACTGCTCTTGTAGGGTACTCTGGATTACTACCAACAATAAGAGCAATAAAGGCTGGAAAAATGATTGCATTGGCCAATAAGGAAACGTTGGTTGTTGCCGGAGAACTAATCACTGCCCTTGCAGAAAAACATAAAGTCCCTATCCTGCCGGTAGACTCCGAACATTCAGCCATTTTTCAGTGCCTTGCTGGTGAGTTTCATAATCCTATAGAGAAAATTATACTTACTGCCTCCGGCGGCCCCTTCCTAGGTAAGTCGCTAGATTTTTTGAAAACCGTTACCAAAAGACAGGCATTGAACCACCCAAATTGGGTAATGGGCGCAAAAATAACGATCGATTCAGCCTCCCTAATGAATAAAGGCCTTGAAGTGATAGAAGCAAAATGGCTCTTTGGACTGGATCAATCTCAAATAGAGGTGATTGTACATCCGCAGTCGATTGTACATTCTTTGGTACAATTTGAAGATGGGTCTATCAAAGCTCAGATGGGCTTACCCGACATGAAGCTTCCAATCCAATACGCAATGGGCTATCCCTATAGACTGAAATCTGATTTCAAAAGATTTAATTTCATGGACTACCCTTCACTTCATTTTTATAAACCAGACACGGACACGTTTCGGAACTTAACCTTGGCATATGATGCTTTGGAAAGAGGTGGAAATATGCCTTGTGTGTTGAATGCGGCAAATGAAATTGCAGTTCAAGAGTTCCTAAATGAGCAGATTGGATTTTTGGAAATTTCAGAAATTATAGACTCATGTATGGCCAAAGTACCGTATATTGCGAGCCCTGAATATGAAGATTATGTCCAATCTGACCAGGAAACAAGGCGAATTGCCAAGAATATTATATCAAAAGTTTTAAAATAAGGATTTAATAAATGGAAGGTTTTATAATGGCGGCCCAAATGATATTGGGTCTTACAATTTTAGTTGGAGTACACGAAGCAGGCCACATGATAGCTGCTAAGTATTTTGGAATGAGGGTTGAAAAATTTTCAATAGGCTTTCCGCCAAAATTGTTTGGCTTCAGGAAAGGAGAAACAGAATATTCTATAGGCGCCATACCTCTCGGTGGTTTTGTGAAAATAACTGGAATGATAGATGAGTCTCTTGACACAAAATCTTTATCAAAAGAACCTGAGCCATATGAGTTCCGTGCTAAACCAGCCTGGCAACGTTTGATTGTAATGATGGGTGGAATCATTGTAAACGTCATCACCGGTATACTCATATTTGTATGCATCGTGTACATGAATGGTGAGTCGAACTACAGCATGGAGGAAGTAAACAAGAGAGGAATTGTTGCTTTTGAACTAGGTGAAAAAATAGGCTTTAAGACTGGTGATAAAATATTAAAGGTAAATGGACAGCCGATCCAAAAATTCTCTGAAGCCTTAAATCCTGATGTGCTGTTAGGAACCAACAGTTACTACACTGTTGAAAGGAATGGCCAGATCCTCGAATTAAAAATACCGAATGACTTTTTGAAAGACCTTTCTAAAAAGAAAGATATGATCATTGACCCTATCAGACCCTTTCAGGTAGATAGTGTGATATCTGGAACTCCAGCAGAAAAGGCGGGATTGAAGAAAAACGATTTGATCGTGC
>DASVUU010000866.1:0-9585 GCA_036386935.1 Cytophagaceae bacterium
AAATGGAATGAAAAATACCGACTGCTTTTTTATTGGCGACTTCCCACAACTACAAAAAATTATCCCTAATAAATTTGCTCACGGCCGCTTTATCAATAGCATAGATATAAAGCAAAGGAGGAAGGTTGCAGTAATAGGGTCTAGAATTGCAGAGCTCCTCTTTGATAAGGGAGAGAATCCTCTGCGCAAATATATTTTTATAAATGGAGTATATTTCCAAGTAATTGGAGTCCATAGCACTTATCAAAACGACGAATGGAGAAATGAGATGGTAAGTATTCCTTTTACTACCCTTCAGCAATGTTTTAATACTGGCGGTAAGGTGGGATGGTTTGCATGCACGGCCAAAGCAGAAGTGGCGGCTTCAGTGCCTGAAGAGAAAATGGTCTCGTTCCTAAAAAAGACATACAGCATTGCCCCCGATGATCCTCAGGCAATAGGTCATTTCAACCGTGAGGAGGAATATCTAAAGATTGTAGGACTTTTTACCTGGATAAATATAATAACATGGGTGGTAGGATTTTTTACTCTATTGGCAGGAGTGATAGGGGTGAGTAATATTATGCTCATCATTATCAAAGAGCGTACGCGTGAACTAGGTATAAGACGGGCGTTGGGAGCAACCCCTGCTAAAATTATCATTCAGATAATGCAGGAGTCCATGGTCCTAACTTTAGTGCCTGGCTATGCAGGTCTAGCCGCCGGACTAGCATTTGTTGAGCTCATAGGTATAATTCTAACGAAATTCGGGGGAGAAAATCAGATGTTCAAAAATCCTGAAGTAGATGTTTCAGTGGCTCTAACGGCCCTGCTAATCTTGGCGATCACTGGTACTCTGGCTGGAATACTACCTGCATCAAGGGCTGTCAGTATAAAGCCCGTAGATGCGATCAGAGACGAATAAATTGGAATTGATGCCGAGTCTATAAAGAAATCGGCTTGACGCTAAGTTTCAATAAATTAAATCGAATAAAATAAAAGATAGAATGAAAAAGGCTTTAAAATTTTCCCTGATTTTTTTGACTGTAGGAGTGTTTGTATGGACGCTGTACTTTCTCTACAAGAAGTCGCAAACCCCACCAGTGGAGTTCAAAACAGAGAATCCATTTGTGACTAAGATTGTAAAAAAGACGGTTGCTACAGGCACGGTCATTCCTGACGAAGAGATAGAGATAAAGTCTAAAGTCTCAGGAATAATTGAGAAGGTGTTTGTAGAGGGTGGGCAGATAGTGAAGAAGGGAGATATATTGATGCAAATAAAAATAATACCAGATATGGTAAATCTTAGAAGCGCTGAGAGTAGGGTGAGCAGAGCTGAGATAAACTTAGATCGGGCGAAGGCTGACTTTGATAGACACGCGCCCCTCATGAAGGACAATGTGATCTCGGCGGTAGAATTTCAAGAATATCAAATCGCCTATAAGAATGCCCAGGAAGAAATAAGCGCGGCTAGAGATTATTTGCAATTGATAAAGGAAGGGGTGACAAAAAAGACAGCAAATCAATCGAATACCCTCATCCGGTCTACCATAAATGGAATGGTACTAGATGTTCCAGTGAAAAAAGGCAAAACCGTTATAGAAAGTAACACCTTCAATGAGGGAACCACAATAGCCTTTGTTGCCAACATGGAAAATATGATGTTCTACGGGAAAATAGATGAGTCCGAAGTGGGCAAGATAAAGAAGGGAATGGATCTATCAATTACTATTGGGGCGTTGGAAGGGCAGACCTTTAAAGGGCTCTTGACCTATATCGCTCCCAAGGGACAGACAGAAGATAAAGAGAAAAAAGGAGCAATTCAATTTGAAATTAGAGCACGGGTAAATCTTAAGGAAGGACAGTTTGTAAGAGCGGGTTACAGTGCCAATGCGGATATCATTCTTGATCAAAAAAATGACGTCTTGGCGATACATGAGAGTCTATTGCAATTTGAAAAAGACGATCCATTTGTGGAGATTAAAAAGTCTGACAATACCTTTGAGAAAAGAGCTGTGAAATTAGGATTGTCTGATGGTATCAACATTGAAGTCTTGTCTGGCTTGCAGAAAGATGACCAGATAAAGATTTTGAATAGTACGGAGGAGAAAATTTAACCTAACGTGCTTAGTGATGGAGGATTTATAATTTCTACTATAAATCCTCCTAAAAATTACTTCTTTTGTTTTTTCTTATCTTTCTCCGTTTTGCGCTGCTCTTTTTCCCTTTTTCTTTCCGCTTTTTTCTCAGCTTTTTCCTTGTCTTTTTCCTCGTCCGTTTTATCGTTTTTTCCCTTCTCGTCTTCTCGCGCATCCCCGAGATTCACTGTTCCATCCAGCCTCGGCATAAGGACCTCGATGAAGGCATTTTTCAATACATTACCTATGATGTGTAGGATACTAAAGTCAGGATTTTTGATGTTACCAGAATACTCAACCTTCGTGGCAAATCTGTCATGCTTTTGATTTTCGAATACACTAGTAACACCTTCCACAAGAGCCTCGTAGACGAACCTCAGGGGTTTTAATTTCTCCTCTTTTGGTTTAAGAACATTAAGATCCTCGATTAAGGGTTTTACATAGCCTTTTATTTTACCACCTTCAGCGGCAGATTCTACAAATAGCCCGATTGTACCTTCTTGTACATCAAATTTGCCATAGGCGAGGAGAAAGTTATTCAGTTCCTTTAAATGCATTTTCACTACTCTCGCATCCATGTTAAAACGAGGTTGATCGGCGTATGGGTCTAGGTCCATGTTGAGATTGAATTGCCCACTTTTCATTGCCAATCCAGAGGCTTCAATCTTGGCGACGAGAGTTTTAGAAAGCTTATCGCTGTTGGTAAGATTGCTTGCTAAGGCATGGATATTTTGCATATAAATATTTACCTTAGGTTCACTATGGAAGTCCCTATAGTGGACCTCACCATTTTGTATCTCAAAACGATTGAGTTTTAGAGGCATCAACTGTTTCACCGTTTTCCTCCAGTCATCATCCTTTATGGAAGTTTGAGAAGTTGCCTCGGTAGGACCTGCTACAAAATTAAGAATAGGACTAAAGATTTCTAGCTCTGCCACTAAAGATCCTTTTAGAAGTGCTCTCCACTCAATAGAAAGTTCTGTGCGTGGTGCATAGTAAAAAGGTGTTCTTATTTTACCAGATTTCTTCACGACGCGCATTTCTTTTATGGTATAGGCTCCCCGCAGTAGCGATATATCTATGTCATCTACATGGCCACTGTACTCGCCCATGTCGGCAAGAGTTTTATTGACATATTTCAAAACTATATAAGGTAGGGCTATCCGAAAGGCTACAAGTAATATTATAACCGTTATAATAATATTTCTCTTGATGTGCTTTCGATGTTTTTGGCTTGGTGCCGAATGCTCCTTGTTTGTGGGTGTATTTTCCATGATAATGATATGGCTCGTCTTTATCAACCTATAAATAAAGTTTATGTTTGAGCCGGGGCTAGATGTTGAAGGTAATGGACCTATCTCAACTATTCGCGTGAGGGATTGCAGTGGTAGCCCACAGTTTAGCTTTTTTGCGGAACGAGGACTACAAACGAAAAGCCCGGTCCCCGGACACGCCCCGATCTATATGAGAAGTATAACTGTCAACCGATTAAAAAGACTAAGCGATCTCTAGAACATAGTGTGCCCATACGGGTTATCGATTAAATTTTAAAAACAATAATAATGGGATTTAATCAATATCATGAGCCAGTAGAAGAGTTGTCGCAGGAAACCAGAACTTTCGCGAGGATGATCATTTCTTTAATTGAGGAAGCGGAAGCAATAGATTGGTATGAGCAAAGAATGTCTGTAGAAAAAGATCCTGAGGCGAAGGCAATTATGAAGAATGCACAAACGGAGGAATTCAAACACTTCGGAATGGACTTGGAATTTTTGCTTCGGAAAAAGCCAGTCTGGAAGAAAACGTTACAAGGGATACTCTTCAAAGAGGGTGATATCGTGAAAAATGGGGAGAAGGCTGAGCACGAAGCTGATGAGGATTAATTGAAGAAATGAGTAAGCTCATTTCTTCAATTTGCTACAACTATCTCTTTTTATCAGTCACAATAAGCACTATACCTGCGACCAAAAGTACTCCTCCTGCTATAGGAGGCCAGCCGACATTGTGCTTCTTATCTTTACTGATTTCTATTGGACCAGCGTCTATTATTTTTTCTTTTGTAGTAAAGGTAAAACCTGTATAGAGCAGCATAATGCCACCGATAATTGCTAAAACGATTCCTAAGGACTTCATAAGTAGTTTTTAAAAAGGGTTATTCCTGATTGATCAGGCTCTAAAACTCAACCGCTAATAAGAGCTAATGTTTTGAAAGCTCAGGAAGCCCAGCTTAAGACGCCTCACCCCCTAGTCTAAATCCAATGCCATGACCGCGAGGTAAGTCATCTGGTGCAACTACAAATTGTTTGACGTCATCGATGGTAACGGTCTCTAACACTTCCTTAGACCGTTCATCATTTGCCATGGTTGCCATGCGCAGGTTTTGATTTTTAATTACTTCTTTAATCACTTTCCTCACTGAACGTGCATTACCAAAAAAGCGGTCTCTTTTATCAAGAAGATAGTTGATGTAAAGAGTCAGGTGTTCTTTTGCTTCCTCGGTCATGGAAAGATTTTCTTTGGCGAGCATGGCTACCGCAATACCATTAAGTTCCTCAGCGGAGAAGTCAGCAAATTCCATGACTTGGTCAAACCTTGATTTGAGTCCTGGATTCATTTCGAGAAACACGTTCATATTATAAGTATATCCTGCGACTACTACCATAAAACGTCCTCTTCTGTCCTCCATTTGCTTTAGAAGGGTCTCAATGGCCTCTCGCCCGAAGTCAGTCTCTCCGCCGCCAGCCAATGCATAGGCTTCATCGATAAATAGCACTCCGCCTTCTGCTTGGTCGATCACGTTCATCGTCTTGATTGCGGTCTGGCCAATAAAGCCAGCTACCAAACCCTGACGGTCTATTTCTACCAAATGACCTCTCTCCAAAATTCCAAGTGCTTTGTATATCTGAGCAATAATGCGTGCTACGGTTGTCTTCCCTGTGCCCGGGTTTCCTAAGAAGACAGAGTGTAAAGAGAACTTATTTAATACATCTTTTCCTGTCTCCTTGTAAAAGCTTACAAGTTTTACAATTTCTTGTATTTCATTTTTTACTTCTTGAAGTCCTGTGAGGCTATTGAGCTCGTTGAGTGAAGAGGTAAGTAGTGCCTGGTCTATCCTAATATCAGCATTGGGTTTGTCCCCTTTTGCATAAACTTTCACTATGTCTTCTAGAATGATGGTCTTTAGAGCCTCAGCCGGTAACTCTTTCGCATTGGTAGTCTTCATCACCCTCAGGCCGAGATTGATCTTCGCTTCGTCGATGAGTGACGTTACAAATCTGGCGTTGCCAAATGATTTGTCTCTATTGCGATAGCCCTCCGTTAGTTTTTCATAGAGGTAGTTTTTCGCGTCGTCGCTAAATACCACAGAACGTTTTATTGCCATCATTTCGGATATTTGCAAAAGCTCTTGAGGAAGGTAATCTGCAAATTCGAAAAATAGGTTAAATCTTGACCTTAGGCCAGGATTGCCATTTAAAAAGTGATTCATTTCTTTTGGATACCCGGCGACAATGATAGCAATATCTCCAGGGCCGTCCGACATTTCTTTTAAAAGCGTTTCTATTACTTCATGTCCAAAGTCTTGGCTGCTATCGGCCTCTCTTAACAAGGAATAAGCTTCATCTATAAATAAAATTCCACCTCTTGCTTTTTCAATTGTTTCCTTCGTTTGTGGGGCTGTCTGGCCTATAAATTTCCCAACAAGCTCTGCTCTTCCAACTTCCGTTACTTTGCCTTTTGAAAGCAAACCCATCTTGTGATAAATCTGGCCAAGCAACTTTGCAACAGTGGTTTTTCCGGTACCAGGATTCCCTGTAAAAACAGAGTGAAGAGAGATTCTTTGGTCCTCCTCAAATCCCTGCTCTTTTCTCAATTTTAAAAAATTGAGGTAATGTATGTAATCGTTGATTTTGTTTTTGATGTTCGACAACCCTATCATTTCGTGCAAGCTTTTCATCACTTCCTCCAGCGATTGTTCGTTGTTTGCAGGTAATAGGTCGAACTTAGTATCAGGGGTATTGAATGAATGATGGTGGGTAATCCCTTCCACAAATTCATCGCCGACCTCGAAAGGAACCACTGCGATCAGCTGGTCCATAAATATCACCTCCAATGTATATTTATCGTGATACCAGGAGCCCTTGTTTGCCGCACCCCATCCTGTTCCAACCGTAATTATTTGCTCCCCGGCAGTTATATATTTGAGTTCTGACGTATTGCCTTTGAGTTGTCCCGCATCGTTGTAAAAGTTAAAAAAAACTTCGCAATACCAGGGTTGTGTCTGGAAATTGATGATGTTGAACTCTACCCAGATGTAGTGACAGTCTTCGGCCTTGAAGGCTTTTAAGTATTTTCGTTCAGCCAAAGGAATACCCTCGTTAGGGCCTTCATAAAGCTTTACCGTTTCTATTTCGAAATAGGGGTTAAAATCTGGCTCGACGAAACCGCCGTTTTCTATATAAAACTTCCGGGATCCCACTTTCTCATCATCAATGTATGCCTCCCATTCGTAATCGCCCCGAAACCAATATGCGCCGGGTTCTTTATTTCCCCATCCTTCACGTATGATCACTATATTCTGATCTTTAGAAATGGTAATCCTTCTATCAATGACACACAACTCTTTTAGAAGGTCGTTTTTTCTTGAATACCCTTTTATCGTGACTTTGGCATCCCAGTCTTCTTCATCAAATAGTTTATTATAAAAGGACAGTTCTGCATATAAATAGGTAGTCTCAAGGTTGCTGTAAACCCTCCTATACTTTTTGGTATTCCCATCCATGGTTTCTGTAGAGGAGAAAACTTTAAGGTCCTTATATTTATATTTCTTATCCAATGTTTTCAAAATGAATTGACTGAGAGATTTGAGCACTAATATAGTTAGTACGGTAATTTTTAAATAAAATATTATATTATTCTAATAGAAACGAAAAAAAATCTAGGAGGCATATCCTCCATCTACATAAATTACCGATCCACTTATGTAGGAAGTACTATCTGAAGCTAGAAAGAGATAAACATTTGCAACGTCATCAGGCACTCCTAATCGGCCAACGGGTATTTTTTCTTTCACTGAATGAATGATGTTTTCCGGGATATCTCTAATTTCTTCCGTTTCAATGAATCCGGGCACTACAGCGTTGACAGTGATTCCATATCTGCTTAATTCCCTTGCCCAAACTTTTGTAATTCCTACCATGCCAGACCTTGTTGCACTATAGTTTGCTTGCCCCGTCTCGCCATATAAACCGGCCATGGAGGAAGTATTGATGATCCTTCCAAATAGTTGCTTTACCATTATAGGAGCAATGGCTTTGGTGCAATTAAAAATGCCCGTGAGATTAATGTCTATGGTTTCTTTCCATTGCTCAATGCTAATTTCTGCAATTCCTGCTGCTTTAGTAATGCCCGCATTGTTGATGAGGATATCTATTTGACCGTATTGCGCAAAGACATTTCTCGTCTCACGCTCCACATCCCTGTAGGAAGTGGTATCTACAACAGCAAATTCAACATCGTAATTGTCTTCTTTGAACTCATGATAGGTTGCTAATCCTTCCTTCTCATCAATGTCCCATATAATTACTTTTGCACCTCTTTCTAGGAAGTGCATCGCTGCGACCTTGCCGATGCCCATAGCTGCGCCAGTAATTATTGCTATCTTCCCATTCATTGATTCCATAATTAAAAATTGTAATAAAAAGTTACTTGAGCAAATGGTGCTCAAGATCGGAAAAAAATAACTTATTTTTCGAAATCTATTCTTCCTATAAACAATACCTCGAATACGGATTGACCAACAACTGCCAGAGAATTCTCCAGTACGCTGAGTTTATAATTTTCGACGCTTTCTCCCTTCCAATATTTATGTACGATCTCTTTCGTTTTTTCTTCCTCCAGTAATAATGGAGACCGGAGAAAATCTATCCAAGCGAGGTCATGCTTTGAGTAGGCGTAGTGACTAACCGTTTTACCAACCTTTAGCTGACGGTTTCCCACATGAAATGAGTGAGACTCCTTGTACCGCATTGCGTCTTTTTCGCTTTCGAAAAGAAAAGTAGCAACTAAACGAGATGGGTATTCAGCAAAATATTGTTTTCTGATCAGCTCAAGATTGTACTCTGCTTTGTAACCTCTAAGCAGATTGCTCTGAAAAGGACTAATGTATCCGCTAAAGTTTGAGTTGGGCAAGAACATCAAATTGTCCTCTTTATTGTTGCTCGATACAAACGAGCCGACCATATTGGCGTTGAAATTAGCATAGATATCTTTTGCTTCTACCCAAACATAAAAAGTCTTTTGCACGTCAGAAGTGACAAAGTTTTCCATAGTTTTTTCTTGATAACTCCACTAGCTTCTCGAAGTTTGCCTGAGCTAGCTTAAATTAAGTTAATCAATTTGCTAAAAGTATTCCGATCCCAAAAGTAAACATCCACAGCAATGTGGAGAGGGCCATCTGCTTCAAGTAGGGATCAAGTCGGAAATTTTCTTTGTTTCGCCACACCTGAAGGCCGTTATATACAAAAAAGGGTATTGAAAGGAGAAACAGGAATTGAAGAGGAGAATTATAATGTAGGAAGGTGTAAGTTAAAGACAAAACTATGCCTGATGATAAAAGAACGAGGTGGTAAACTCTAGCTTTAGTGTCGCCAAGTCTGACAGGTATAGAGTATTTGCCGGCCTCTTTATCAGAAATAATATCTCGAATATTATTAATATTCAATACGCCTGTCGCAAATATTCCACATGCCGCTGCCGGTAGCAAAATGTCTAAACTCATCTCTTTGGTCTGCAAATAAAATGCCCCGCATACACCCACCAATCCGAAGAATATAAAGACTGCAAGGTCACCGAACCCTGCATACCCGTAGGGATTCTTACCAGAGGTATACTTAACAGCAGCAACTATTGAAAGAATGCCTAGAAATAAGAAGAATAAAAAGATGGTAAGTTCGCCAAAGACTCCGCTAAAAAAGAGCAGTGTTACTCCTGAGAGAAATGACAAGGCACTCGTGATATACATAGCCTTCCTCATGGCGGAGGCAGAAATATTTCCCGACTGTACTGCACGCAGAGGTCCTTTGCGAGACGCACTGTCAGCGCCATTCATGGTGTCACCGTAGTCATTTGCTAGATTAGACAGTATTTGTAAAAATAGGGTAGTAAGAATGCTGAAGGAAAAGATGATCCAATTAAATTTTCCGTAGGAGGCAGCTAAAAAATTTCCTAGTCCTATAGACGCCATGGCCAATGGAAGCGTCCTAGGTCGAAATGCTGATATCCAATGTTTAATTTTGGCCATTCAATTTTTTAGAAAGAAATTATTCTAATTACTAATAAGCCCTGACAACCTTTCCTTCCATGAAGAATATGAATGCTTTATTCACAACTCTATTCCCGCCAGGGGTTGGATAGTCACCAGTGAAATACCAGTCACCACTGTGATGAGGGATGGCCTTATGCAAGCTTT
>DASVUU010000867.1:0-4198 GCA_036386935.1 Cytophagaceae bacterium
TGCTGGCCCAAATCCGCCTGGAATTACTAACAAGGGTACTTTAAGTTTGTCTTCAAAGTTACCATTGATATTGGCCTGAGGTAGGCCTCTTCCGATGACTTCTTTTTTTCTCTCCTCTGCGATTCGTTCTTCAAACTTTGCAATTTTGATGTTGCTATTATTCTGGGAAGCATACTCTATGCTTCCCTTTATCGAAAGGACTATAGGTGCTTCCTGCGCAATTGCAGAGAGCGATAGTGATATCATAGCAATGCAAAACCTCCACATTATCTTCATTGTCTTTATCAATTCGTTTATCTTACTTGTTTAACATTTTTGTTAATTCTCAGCTAAAAAAATTTATCCTTTCCCCAATAGGACTTTGGTAATTACTTCTTTTCGTTGGAGCAGGAATACCTGGTATTCTTCGTCCTCCATTTCAAAAATATGCTTAAGAAACGGTTTGGAGATAGCAGGATAAGTGCACATCGACATCAAGTTCACTATAAAATGGTTGGGCGACATAAATGGAATTTTGTTTGAGGCAATAAAATTCTCCAACTCCTTTACGAATCGATTTCTTACCTCAAGACTTCTCTCTCTTCTAGGCATCATTTTTACACTTTCTGGTTTCTTGATCATTTCGCTGATAATAAAGGACTCCATATAGGGGTATTCGATAATCCGATCAATGATATGAGAAACCATTTGCTCAATCTTCTTCTCAAACTCCAGCTCGCTGGTCATTATTTTAAACATTTGCTGAAAGGCCTCTTCCATTGCCTCTTTCAGCACAACATCAAAAAGCTTTTCTCGTGTCCTGAAATAGTAATGCAGTAAGGCCCTATTAACTCCAGCCTCATCAGCAATTTCCTGTGTCTTTGCATCTAGGCGACCTTTGGAGAAGAAAAGCTTTCTCGCAGTCTGTTTAATATGGTCTTCTGTCTGTATTCCTTCCATTCATCGAGATCAACTAAATGTTTAATAATTTAGTTTAACAAAATTGTTAAATAATTTTTAGAATTGCAATTTCTTGAATAGGTTTCCTTCCTACTTAGCCGGCAAAAGGATTTAAAAGGCTATTTTATTGAGGATTACCTTTGCTTTTTTTGCTTCCAAGGGCTTCATTTTGTAAGCCTATATCGAATTTAATTGGATGGGAGCCTGATACCGAACCGATGAAACGGGATGGCATTTATTTGACATGAATTATATAGTTTATTCTGCCATAGAGTTTATTAAGGTACATACGCATCCTAAAAGAAAAAAATTTAGGTCGATTAATAACCGGGTTACTCTTAGCCTTTATTTTGTATGTTGAATTAACCGTTACGTTATCTTTATTTAATCCTTTATTGTAGCTTGTCCTTATCTGATATCTGAGTTTATTTTTTGCCCTACCTTTTGAATAAATACCTTGTAATGAATATCTCTTTGTCCTTTTCTCCTGCATGAAAGCCAGGCATCACCTGAACGAGCAACCATCCGTCCTTTGATAATTCCGTTAACCTATCCATAATTAATTTGTCATTGGATCTAATACTTCGAAAATCGACACGAGAGCTTGTAAAGATATTTTCCATTCTAATTTCATCTTGGCCAAAAAAGGTAGGGGAGATGATCCGTGACTGACCCGCTCCAGTGGGAGATAAGGACTCGACAGCGGTAATTTGGAGGTATTCAGTTGCATTTTGACCGGAGGTAAAATTAAAAAAACAAAAGGCTGCAATCACCAAGAGGATAGGGGCAATAAAAAATTTGGATGTCTTCATGAGATGGATGATGTGTTTAGCTTTGGCCTACCCAATATTATGCCAAGAACTTCCAATATCTTTCTTGTTAAAGGCCTACTAGGTCGGAACGAACCAAGAGTCGATGTGTCTACTGCTCGGGCCAGGGTTTATCGGTGACGGCCACTTTGATCGATTGTATATCTCTTAACTCTATACCTTTTGTCTATGAGAATTTTTTGTAGTGTTATCGCTAGTTTACTTGTCCTTTCAAGCTGCCTGGCTCAGGATGTATCCAATTCCAAGCGTGGCAGTGAGTATACATTTGTTTATAAGATCAGCGATCAAACTGCCGCAAATGCCTATGGAGATAAAAATCCAAACTATAATAGACACGATTTTAATTTGTTGGTAGATTCCTTTCTGGTGAATACCCATAGTTTTAGTAACAAGCGACAGCCCGTAGGACATTATTTGTTTGTAACTGCGATAAATGAAAATGCGGAGATTTCTCTGCGATCTTTCAACAACGTGGATGCAAAGGTACTCAACAACGAGAGAGATTTGATCGTGGTGGTTTATGACAGTGCAGGACGGGAGTGTAGTGAGGCAGAGGTCAGCATTAAACATACCAGGGTTCTTTATGATCCTTCAACTAGGACTTATCGGTCAAAGCATTCCAACAAAAAAGGAATTTTGACCGTCAACTACAGAGGACATAACTCTTATTTTGAAATTGAAAGACGCTATGAGCATAACAATGGCAAACCTTTACGAAAACTAGTATTACTAACCTATAGAGCGCCGTTTAGATATCTTTTGTCGCCATTTAGGTATGTTGTACGTGGTGTTAAATATCCCAGAACTTTCTTGTATCCTATAGACAGAATGAAGCAGGTGTTAGACAATCATAAAAACAAAGACCGAATTGTTAAAATAGGATATCTTATACTTAATAAACCAAAATACCTACCGAAGGATACAGTCAAGTTAAAGGCTCTTGTGTTGAATAAACATGGAAAGCCATTTAATAAAAAGTTAGCTGCCTATTACCAACCTCTTAAGGAGGACGATCAAAGTGTTTACCTGGAATCATTAAGACCCATGACTAGTGGCGCTTTTGTCCATGAGTTTGTCCTGCCAGATTCTTTGGAATTGGACAAGTCGTATCAGGTTTTATTGAAGCGCAGAAAGAGAACAGTTTCTCGGAACACTTTTTTATTGGAAGACTATGAGTTAGATCAGGTAAATTATTCATTAAGGATGAATCAAACGGAGTACTATCCGGGCCAGCCAATTAAAATATTCGCGAAGGGTATAAACTCCTATGGAATGAATACAATGGATGGAAAAATTAAATTATCAATTCTAACCGAGCGCATTGGTGATATTGAATCTCACAATGTATTTATACCTAACGTCCTATGGGAAACTCAGGATAAATTGGACTTGCTTGGCGAAACTTCCTTCACACTTCCTGACTCTGTTATTCCCTCTGGTGTCCATTTGACATTGCGTGTGAAAGCATCTTTTACGAATAGCAGCAACGAACTGCAGGAACAATCCACTACTTTTGAAATTCACCCTATCGACAAAAGAATAGCAGTTAAGGTCAACCCCAATGATATTGTTGCTACTTACCTAAATCTCAATAAAGAGCGAATAAAAAAGGGAAAGCTTCGAGTCTTTTATGAAGCAGAGACTCGAATAGATTCCTTTAACATTACATTTCCTTACAAGGCCAATATAAATCCATTGGCCGTTAGGTATGAGTTTTACACAGATTCTGCAAAGGCAACAGAAGTTCTAGCAAAGAGTCCATCTTTAGTCAGCTGTATCTATATAGAAAAAAAGGATTCCATCATACTACAGCTATCTAACCCTAGAAAGCTACAGGTTAAATATTTTATATATAAGGCAAACAGAGAAATTTACAGGGGCTACGCCGACTCTCTGAATATTTTTCTACCAATGATCAAAGGCGTTTACACAACCTCTATTCAATGGGTCTGGGGTGGCACATCCTTTGATAAAAACTATCATTATTATCAGCTGAAGAAACAGCTAAATGTAGAATTAGAACAGCCGGAGGTAATTTATTCGGGACAACAATCGGATGTAAAGATTCGAGTAACTGATTATAGGAATAGACCGGTAGGGAATGTAAATATAGCGGCATTCAGCGTTAATGCTCAATTTAAAACATCCAATACTCCTCAGCTTCCTGACTTTGGTGAGAAATTGGGAAAAAGCAAATTGATTTATAATTATTTTAACTCTACAACTTTATCCAACCGCAGTTCACATAAGTTTCTACAATCGAGCGGTCTTTTTCAACGGCTCCATTTAGATACAAATGTATTCTTTAGCTTTTTATTTCCAGGAAATAGGCTGTTTCAACAATACAATGTTACAGGGGATTCTGTGACACAATTTTCCCCGTATGTCATGCGAAAAGGTGTTCCACAAGAAATAGCCCTTATATATTG
>DASVUU010000868.1:0-1769 GCA_036386935.1 Cytophagaceae bacterium
TTTAACGATGTCTTCCGTCATGTCGGGCGCCTGTTGGCCATCTTTGCCTTGGAAACCATTTTCAATAAGCCATTGCCTTACAAATTCCTTTGAGAGTTGCTTTTGTTTTTCACCTTTAGCTTGCCTTTCTGCATACCCTTCCGCATAAAAATATCTAGAAGAGTCGGGTGTATGCACCTCGTCGATCAGGTATATCTCGCCGTTAAACTTACCGAACTCATACTTTGTGTCCACGAGTATAAGGCCTCTTTCCTTTGCCATTTCAGCTCCCTTTGAAAAAAGGTCATAGGTGTACTTTTCGGCTTTTTCGTAGTCCTCTTTTGATACTAGCTTTTGCGAGAGGATCTCTTCTTTGGAAATATCCTCATCATGTCCTTCAGAGGCCTTTGTTGTTGGGGTAATAATAGGGTGGGGGAGACGATCATTCTCTTTCAGTCCATCAGGTAGATTGACCCCGCACAAGGATCTTTTCCCTAATGAATATTCCCTCCATGCATGGCCAGCTAAGTAACCACGAATAACCATTTCTACAGGCAAGGCCTCACATTTATGTCCTATTGTCACTCTAGGATCTGGTGTGCTTATAACCCAGTTGGGGACAATAGACGAAGTAGCTTTTAAAAACTTGGCTGCTATCTGATTTAGAACTTGTCCCTTGTAAGGAATGGCTTTAGGTAATACCACATCAAAGGCTGAGATTCTATCAGTAACCACTACTGCGAGTTTATTGTCGAAAAAATAGACATCTCTTACCTTACCCTTGTAAAAGCCTGTTTGACCGGGAAACTTGAAATTTGTTTCTTTTATATATTGCATTTGTAGAATTAAAGGCTTCAAAATACCGAAAAAAATATCGAATAACCCAATTCAGATCGGCATTGCCTCCCATATTTTCTATTCTTCAGCTAAAAAGTTATTGCTAATTCCTACTTTACTAATTCACCGTTCTTATAGGTTTCCACTACCGCCTGACTGCCCTTCTCATCTAGTTTGACCCATTTGCCCGATTTTTTGCCATTAATATATTTGCCGTCCCATTCTATAGCTCCATTAGCATAGAAGGTTTTATAATTTCCATACAGCACGTTGTTCTTATAAGTGAATTCCTCCTTGATTTCTCCATTCTCATAATTGGTCCTCCAAACGCCAATTTTTATTCCGTTGGCATAATTTTCCAGGGCTTGTACTTTACCATTGGCGTAATAGGAAGTCCTCTGCCCTTGAAGTTTTCCATTGACGAATGTCTCAATGATCTGGGGTTTCTTCCCAGGATAGTAGCTTTTCCATTCTCCAACTTTTACACCATCATTGAGCGTTCCCATTTGTTTTAAAGAGCCATCTTCATGAAAATTTTCAAATACGATCTTTTTTTCACTTTCTGATATTTCTTGCTGTTCTTTTATTTTTCCAGTCGGATAGTAGTAAATATTTTTACCCTCCTTTTTCCCGTCTTTGTATTGAAGTTTATGTTTTGGTGTACCGTCTTCGAAATATGCGGTGTTGCTTCCGTTAAGAATACCATTGTTAAAGTTTCCTTCTAAAATGAGTTTGCCGTGCTTATTGTATTGTCGAAATACGCCATTTTTTTGGCCATCTTTAATAAGCGATTCTGATTCTTTGGCTCCATCAGGGTAGAAGCTTTGAAAGAATCCATCTTGTATTCCATTGCGGTAATTTTCGATTGTTTTTGTCTTCCCTGTTTTGTAATAATGTTTTGATACTCCATTTAGCGCGTTTTCTTTGTATAGAGATTCAGTTTTTAGTTGGCC
>DASVUU010000869.1:0-11548 GCA_036386935.1 Cytophagaceae bacterium
CGGAAAAAGAATAGTGGTGTTAAAAATAATATAACAGAGGTTAACATGATGAAATAATATTCCTGGTCATTGACCATCTTCAATACAAGAAGAAAGGGAATAAGACTTATGAAGCTTAAAAATAAGGTAAACCCTAATTTATCTAGGAAACTTTTACTCTCGGACCAGTCAAAAAAGTGTTTTATAGATAGATAATTGCCTATACCATATAATAAAAAACAAACTTGAAAGGTAATGAGCAAATCCATAGGATCTTCTATGAGCCCCTCGTACCCTAGCAATGCAGTAAGTGAAAATATAACAATTGATATTAAGCAATAAACTAATACCCGGTTCTTATTCTTTAAGAAACCCTTGATGGCATTCGCAAGGATAATAAAGATACCAATTGAAATGCCAAGGAACAGGGCAGACGCTATTAAAATCCTTTTATCCATATATTTTTTGTACTGTTTCTATTAGCAAATTTTATGATGCCGCTACAAGATCAAGTTGAGTTGTAAACCCTAATCGTGAATTTTCTTCATGGGAGCCCAGAGTAAAGCTAAGCGCGTCGTCCCTTACTTCAAAAATGGTTTCGATATCCAAACTTGCAGGGAGAAAGAAGTCGTAAAAAGTCTGGATAAATTTAGACCCCGGACTATCTTCCAAAAAGTCATTCAAATTCTCCTTCTTTATTGGGCCAATTGTAACAGTCAGCGAAGACTCATCGGGAAAGAACGATGTACCTAGGATTAAATCAACACCCAAAATTGACTCAGATAATCGACAAGCATTGTCAATATCCTCTATAACTGAATCTTTTATTTCAAATTTAACATTTTCTCCCAAGATAAGCTCTAAGCTTTTAAATGTTATGGAAAGGTTGCCAATAATCTTATCACAATAAGGTAGCAGTACGGCAAACTTTTTTACAAAATCAGCTGGTAGGCCAGAAGGTATATTGAAGAAATTTAAGAAATAGTCGTCGAAATTATTTTTATTTAGCCCTTCAAGAAATTCTTGCTCCATGAGCTCAATGAAGGCTCTTTGAAAGAAGAATTCATTTTCTATGGGTGCAAAGAACGCTCGTGCCTGCTTTTCTTCTTCTTTCCTTTTTCTATAGCTCCCCACCATATTCTTGACCGTGCTACCTTGCTGTGGCATAGCGATATGGTGGAATAGACTTTCCGGAAGGCTATCGTAAATACTGTCTCTATTCAGTTTAAAGACAAGGTGATTTTGATTGTTTTTATTTACCTCGATATATGCCTCATCCAAATCCCTTCGATAGGACCGCTTATGTTGACCACCGTGAAGAATGGTGATAGTATCTGGACTTAAACCTTCATTCAAAAGCTCCGCTACTAATACCTCTGTCCTAACGTCATTATAAAATGATTCAATACGGTTTGTAAATCCTTCCAGATCAATCATGTGAATTCCAAGCTGGATTAAAAATTGAATTAGAATAAAGCCCTTTTCCTTGGCTATAATTCACGCAAGTTAATCATGAAATCTCTAATTCTTCATTAAGTCAAACAAAAAATAGTGTTGAGTAAAAGGAATACAATGAGGATTATTTTCGCGGAACGGCCTTCAAAATCTCAAAAAAAAAGCTACCTATTGGTAGCTTTTTCCTTAAACACATTTATTGGGCTAATGATAGCTAACTTATTAAAATTGTCTTTTATAGTTTCGGTTAGAAAAGACACTATTTTCTTGTTTTTGAGTCGCTTCTTCAGTTGAAATTACACCACCACTTTCACTTCTTCTTCTATTATAATTCATCTGATTCTTATAATTGTGTTGTGCGGACTCCTCAGAAGGTTTCAAATACTCCAATCTCGCTGTTTGCTCATACCCTTCTTCGGCAGCAACTTTAGCTTTATTTGGTTGTTTGTAATTCCTGGTTGAATATGTCGGATCGTTTTTATGGCTTCTTTGGCTATATCCAGTAAGCGTCAAACTCATCATTAAGGCAGCAAATATTATTATATTTTTCATGGCTTTAGCGTTTTGTCTTAACTAAAGGTACATGTTTCAACACCATTAGAATATCCCTGAAAATGCTGATTTTTAGGAAAGGATACACTTAGACTAATATCAGGGAAACTACTTAGATCATTTTGAGCTCAATTGCCTTCTTCACAAGCTCCGCAGTATTTTGGGTAAACATCTTTTTCATGATATGGAGCCTATGGGTTTCTACGGTACGAGCACTTATATTTAATTTGTCCGCGATCAGCTTTGTACTCAATCCATTTGCGACCTCTTTTAAAACCTCTAACTCGCGAGAGGTTAAGTCAGGAATCTCGTCTTTATGTTTCCTCGGTCGCGAAAGAGATTCTATCATTCTTTCAGAGATTTGCTGATTGAAATATTTCCCACCTGAGGCAACAGTGATTATAGCTGTCTGCAACTCCTCAAATTCAACGTTTTTTAAGAGATAACCCTTCGCTCCAGTCTCTACACTTTTCAGAATGTATTCTGGATCATCGTGCATCGTAAGCATGATGAATTTGAAGTTTGGATTAATTTTGAGAAGTTTAGATACTGCCTCAAGGCCATTGGAGCCAGGCATACTAATATCTACCAACACCACATCGGGAAGCTGTTTCTCCATGAGATGAATTAGATCCAAGCCGTTATCTACCTCTGCTACTACCTCAAAAGTGGGATTCATTTGGAGCAAAGATTTTATCCCGTCTCTTACTAGTTTGTGGTCATCCGCTAGGATGATTTTAATTTTGTCCATTATTAAAATAAATTTCAAGCCTTATAATTGTAGCATCTTCGCGCGTAGATTCGATGGTAAGTTCACCATTTACAATCCTCGCTCTTTCATACATGTTCCGTATCCCCAAAGTACTATTGATCTGGTGATCCATTCCGATTCCTTTGCCGTTGTCCGCTATTTCCATCAATAATTTATCTGACAAATATATAACAGATACACTTGCAACAGACGCGTCCGAGTGTTTCACAATATTATTTATCGCCTCTTGCGCAATCCTGTATACAGCCAGGCTGATATCAAAATTTGGTCTGGTCTCGGCATCATTGATGAAGGTGTAATTGATCTTTAGCTTGTCTGCGATTTCTGAATTTTTGCAAAGGGTACGGAGTGCTGATTCCAATCCAAAATCTATCAAGACAGAAGGCATAAGATTGTATGAAAGCCTTCTCACCTCAGATATCGTCTCATCGACGAGTTTTTTTAATTCTCCATATTCTTTATGATCAACCTGAAGAGAGCCGATTTTGAATTTGGCAGCAGTAAGCATTTGAGCAATACCATCATGTAACTCTCTAGAAATTCTCTTTCGCTCATTTTCCTGGCCTTCCATGAGCCCCGAGGCTCTTTCTCGACTGAGTTGTTCTTCCTTATCTTTCAATACCTTGAGCTGCTCTCTCATATCTATAAGAGCTAGGCCAAGATTGTCCTCAGGGCTTAATGGCTTATGATGTGCAGAGAAATCGCCCTTTCCTATCTGCTGTGCGAATATAGCTGTATGCTTGAAACTCTCACTTAGATCATTTACAGCTTCCGTCATTTCTCCAATCTCATCGCGCGATCTAACGACTATGGGCTTTTCTGGAAGTTTCCCTGAAGCAAGGGAAAGGATTATTTCTTTTAGATAGAGTATAGATGATGATATTTTACTAGATAAAATATAAGTGGCCAATGCAATAAAAAACAAGATTAATAGGGAGATCCACACCAATTTTTTCCTTACTACATATACAGGAGACATAGCCTCATCCATATCAATTTCCGACATGATCGCCCATTCTACCCCATCAATTTTAATGTTTCGGTATGCGCTTATCACAGGCTCGCCCCGATAGTCATCGATGATGCCAAATCCTTCTTTTCCATTTAGCGCATTTTCGGTAGCTAGTGTTTTAACCATGATCTTGTTTGGTATAGAATCAGGATAAAACCTAGAAGTAGATTGCATAAAGTAATTTTTGCCTGCAATGTAGGATTCACCAGTACTTCCCATGCCTGTGCGTTCGCGAAGGATATCCATTACATAGCTCATTTTTTTCTGAGCGACTACTATCCCCATATTATCGCCCTTTAATGTTACTTTACCTCCAATCAGCAGCATTCCCTCTCCTTTCTGGTTCATCGTTTTATAGATCAAATAATTTTCCGAGGCATTGAGACGCGAGAGTTGACTCAAAAGGGCTTTGTCGTTCTTTTCGGTATAGGACTCTGCAAGGGTATCTGCAGCGAATAATAGATTAAAAGAAGTGTCAAACAGCAGAATGTTCTTATATCCAAAGTCTTTACCAAGCTCTTTTAAATCATTATGATAATTCGAGGTTGCTTCTGCTTCGGCTCTATACCTATTGTTAATAAAAAACTTTGCTGAATAAGGCACCAAAGAATTCTTCCTAAATAATTCAAAATTCGCCTTGCGTTGTTGCAGGTAGTTTATGATTTCTGTCTTTTTTAATACGTTGATCGAATTTACGTGCGAGGTTGTCCTTTCAATAATTGCTTTTTCAAATGATTTATAAAATGTGTAAGAAAGCAACAGTAGGGTAAAAAACCCCAATAGGAAATGAGACAACCCTAGCTTATGAAATATTTTGAGATTTGTCACTTGATAATATAACTTACTAATAATAAATCAATTAAACGTTAAATTGTTAGGCAAATAAAAAAAGCCTGCCGTGAAACAACACACGGCAGGCTTACAACTTTAATCTTTTATGAACAAGTTAATTAACAGCGAAAACCTTGCCAAAAATACTTTTCGCGTAACATTTATTTTCCTACCGCGTGAATTTTCAAGGTAAATTATTTTTGGTAGAAAATTCTACGTTCTATTTGAGAAACTGCAATTATCGCCCATTCCCGCCTATTCACCATTGGTTTCAATTTTGTAAAGGTTTTCGAGAATTAGTTGTGCATGTATTTCCAATCCGGCCATTTATAAATATCGAAGTAGTCATCTACAGTACATTAAGTGAAAACAGATGCAATAAAAGCGTTAGGGATCGAAGTGGTACCCCGCAGTACCGCTTTTCGCGGGACAAGGAGTACAAACGCAGAGCCCTGCCGAAGGAACGCCATTTATCTCATTTAAATAGAAATATGCAAGCCCGATTTGAAAATAAATAAATTTACTGCTCCTCCCCTTTTGGGAAAAATTATAAACATTGTCCTTCAAATGTGACATTCGAATTCTTTTTATCCTAAAAAATAGAGAAATTAGCGCCTCAATACCCAAAGAGTAAAAAATGGATAACACGAAGTATTTTATTATAGATTTTGACAGCACTTTTACTAAAGTAGAGGCATTGGATGAACTTGGAGAGATTTCTTTGAAAGACCGACCTGATAAGGACGAGACGCTGCGAGAAATAGTGGAGTTGACAAATAGCGGAATGGAAGGCAAAAGCTCTTTCACCCAAAACTTGACCAAAAGGATTGAATTGTTGGATGCAAACAAGAGGCATTTGACTCCCCTCATTGAAAAACTGAAAACGAAGGTTTCAGAATCTATAAAAAGGAATCGTGAATTTTTTACAGAATTTGCTGACAACATTTTAATCGTCTCAAGTGGCTTTAAAGAATTCATCACTCCGATTGTGATGGAATATGGTATAAAAGAAGAAAATATCTACGCAAACACTTTTGTGTATGATGACCATGATAACATAGTTGGCTTTGATAAAAGCAACGTCTTATCTTTGGATAAAGGCAAGATACATCAATTGAAAACACTGAATTTGAAAGGTGATGTTTACGTAATTGGTGATGGCTATACTGACTATGAAATTAAGGAAGCTGGCTTGGCTAATAAATTTTATGCTTTCACTGAGAACATTGAGCGCAATGCTGTAATGGCTAAAGCGGAGCACTTTGCGCCTAGCTTCGATGAATTCCTATATCAAAACAACTTGCCAATGGCGATCTCTTATCCTAAAAACAGGATAAGCGTTTTGCTTTTGGAAAATATACATCCGGAAGCTCTCAAGCTTTTTAAAAATGAAGGATACAAAGTAGAAGTGATAAGCAGCGGAATGGATGAAGACGAGCTTTGTGAGAAAATAAAGAACGTTTCCATTTTAGGAATCCGATCTAAAACACAGCTAACTAAAAAGGTACTTGATAGCGCAAATAAACTGATGGCCGTTGGTGCCTTTTGCATCGGTACAAATCAAATAGATTTGAAAGCCTGCCTCGAAAAGGGGGTTGCTGCTTTTAACGCCCCGTATAGCAATACTCGAAGTGTAGTGGAGATGGCTATTGGAGAGATCATCATGCTTTATAGAAATATCTTTGTGAAATCTGAGAAGATGCATAAAGGAGTTTGGGATAAGTCCGCAAACAACAGCTTCGAGATAAGGGGAAAAAAACTTGGCATAGTAGGTTACGGAAACATCGGTGCCCAGCTCTCTGTACTTGCAGAATCAATGGGTATGGAGGTGTACTACTATGACATCGTAGAAAAACTATCTTTGGGTAATGCAAAAAAATGCCAGACCTTGAAAGAACTCCTTGCCTTGTCAGATGTAGTTAGTCTGCACGTTGACGGCAGGAAGTCGAATGCGAATATAATTGGCAAGGAAGAATTTGCTATGATGAAAGAAGGTTCTTTATTTTTGAATCTTAGCCGCGGCCACGTAGTAGAGATTTCTGCTTTGGTAGATGCAATAAAAAGCGGCAAGATCATAGGAGCCGGAGTTGACGTGTATCCTTATGAGCCAAAAAATAATGCTGAAGAATTTATCAATGAACTGAGAGGTTTACCGAACGTTATATTGACCCCACACATTGGGGGTAGTACTGAAGAAGCACAACTCAACATTGCTAATTTTGTACCTAACCGTATTATGGAATACATAAACACTGGTAACACTTTCCAAAGTGTCAATTTTCCTAATATCCAATTGCCAGAACTAAAAAATGCACATAGACTGATCCACTTGCACCACAACGTGCCGGGCATCCTTGCACAAATAAATAATGTACTGGCAAAACACCACATTAATATACTTGGGCAGTATTTGAAGACAAACGAGCAGGTCGGGTATGTGATCACTGACATCAACAAAGAATACGACAAAGAGGTAATCAACGATTTGAGAAACATTCACAATACGATTAAATTCAGAATTTTATATTAATAATTGAATCAAAAGATTGAATTATTAATATTTGGATTTTAACCAAACTTAAAGCTAGTTTAAAGGGTTAATCTTTGACTAAACAGAGATGCTGACGAAGGTATGATCAAGAAACTACTAAATTTTGAAGAGGCAAGGGCAAGGCATATCGAATTTAAATCGAAGTTAAAGTCTATTTTGAACGGCTCCGTGATAGATGAAACCCCTGTCCTTTCTCACTACGAATGCGGCGTGGGAAAATGGATATACAACTATGCGATGGAGGAGCTGGGTCATATCTATGAAATGCACGAGCTAGAAAGGGTGCATGCTTCAATACACATTTGCGCGAGGGAGTTGGTAGCGCTCTATAAATCTGGAAAGAAGGATGTTGCTCTGGATAGGTATGCTGAAATAGAAGTGATTGCTAAAAAACTTAATGAGCTGCTAAATGTGATTGAATCCAAAATAAATAATCAGGATCTTTCCTTCTCTGTCAATGCCGGCAATAGTTAAGCCTTAGTTGTGGACCTGCCTATTTAAAAGTATCCTCATTTTTAATTATTTTAACTGTAGCAATGTTCAATTTATACTTTGCTACTTCCTCATCTTCTTTTAATACTTCCGCCGGCAGTCCCTGCTTTACAGTGTTTGAGTAGCTCATAGGTGAAGTTGCATTGCTCAGCAGGCTCTGAGATAAGGGAGCCGCCTCACTGTCATCTGTAACAACGGTCACACATAAATTATTGACTTGCAAGTATTTTTTAACCGCGCTATTTACACTTGCTAAATCAAGCTTCCCTAATAATACATCTAGTTCTGAAATATAATTTTTCCTCCCATAAAACTTTGAATCCATCAAAAAGCCTAATTCTTTCTCAGGGGTCTGAATATAAAGTTTTACATAGCTTCTCAGAAAGTCGCGCGTAGCTTCGAAGTCTTTTTGAGTCAGTCCATTTTTGATAAGCATATCGATTTCCCTTATTGCTAGCCTCATAGCAAAATGGGCGTGTCCTACCTTGATGTCCTTCAGTTCAGGATATTGCTGTTTTAGTTGCTCTGCGGTTTGTACAGGACGTAACCAGAGCGAAAAATAATTGGACGTGCGAGGTACGCCAGTTTGAGGAAGCAAATTTTGCCCCCCATTCTCATACCACTCTATGTAGGTGTAATCGCCGTAATTCATAGAGCGTGTCTCTCTTATTTTATTATATAGCTTTCCATAGGCTTTTCTATGTTCGCCGAGCCATGAGTTGGCAACCATGAGCGCTGCGAATTCATCATTGGAGCGAGTAATATTTAGTGGGAACCCAGCGAAGACGGCGGAGCCAAGGGTATTTTCCTTGCTGATTATCTCTACTTCTATTCCCTTAGGAGCCCTTGCTTTGCCTACTGAAGGCAATACAGGTTTGGGACTGTCCAAGCCCGCCATATCGTCCTTCAACCGTTTCAAAAAATCTTGTGGATAATCGCCTGCGACGCCTACAGTTAAGTTGTACTTTGTGAAATACTTCTTATAATGAGCTTTCACATCGGTTAGGGAGATGGCAGCTACGCTCGAGGCAGTTCCTTCTACCATGTGCTGGTAATTCGTTCCGCGGAAAAGAAAATCTTCTAGTGCCTTTTTGCTATACTCTTCATCTGATGAGGCTTTAATGACTTGGCTCACATAATTTAGTTGGTTGGACTTTACTCTATTGAAGTCAGCCTCGGAAAATGCTGGTGCCAGGACCAGGTCTTTGGCAATTGCATAAAATTTATCTAAGAAATCTTTGTGAACCTGAAACGTCAAAACCGAAACTTCTTTGTCTACGCTGAATGAATATTGCGCAGCCATGGGATATATCTTCTCGTCTATTTGACTTTTGGTCAAGGTTTGTGTGCCGCCTTCACTAATAATGTTGCCTACTAAATTTGTGAGTCCCTCCTTCCCTTTAGGATCTGTAATCGATCCATTTTTGAACATCATTTTTACCACAACGATATCAAAACCCGGCTTTTTTAATTCTACGATCTCTTGAGCTGAAATGCGGGGGAGAACTGTGTATAGAAAAAGGAGGATGAATAATAGGTTTTTCATAATGTAAATTTAGGTAAGATCACCTTATAATGGAAGGCTTATAAGTTCCATTTGCGAGCTCTGCGTTCAGCTTTGCGAACTCTGCGTGAAATTTTGCAAACTATTTTACAGGCGATGTCTCAGCAGGAGAAATCGTTGAAAGGGTCAACTTTTCACTTGTAAAATATTTCTTCGCAACAGTCATCAGGTCTTCTTTATTGATATTGTCAGACATCGCGTATATTCGATTGAATGACTCTGGATCTCCAGCTAGCCAGATATAGTAGGACAGATTTTCAGCAATGGCTGTAGGGCTATTGAGTCCCATTGCTAAACTGTACTTCATGTGGGACTTGGTCTCCGATAGTAGCGTTTCATTTACCGGCACCGTCTTAATTTTTTCTATGGCATTTACTATTTCATCCTTTACCGATTGCATGTCTTCGGCCTTCACAAAAGATCCACTAATAGAAAACAGGTAAGGGTCACGAGTGAAGAATGCACCTCCTTGAAGGGACCTTAACTTTTGCTCCTCTATCACAAGCTTTTTATATAAATCTGACCGTTCTGAAAATAGCAAAGCTCCTATGATATCAAGTGCTGCATTGTCTTTATTTTTGTCGTCATAAGCCGGCGCCTTGTAGTTTAAGGACAAGTAAGGTGGGAAATTCTTGTTTTGGATATGTGCGAAGCGGGTTGACTTTTGCTCTGGTTCTAAGGGAATCTCGGCTTTATAGTTCCCTGTATTCCACTTGCCAAAATATCTTTCTGCAAGCATATTTACTTTCTCCGCCTTTACATCACCAACAACTAAAATTGTGGCGTACTCAGGTTTGTAAAATCGTTTAAAAAACTCTAATGAGTAATCGTATTGATTAGGCATTTCTACAACATCTTTCCAAAATCCCATGGTAGTATGTTTGTAAGTATGCTTTTCAAAAGCAACATCAGAGGTCTTCTCCTCTATTTGCTCGTACGGGCTAGCGAAATTTTTGGTATACTCTCCTTTTACTGCACCTGCTTCTGTTTTAAAATCATGCACGGAGTATTTCAAGTTCATGAACCGATCGGATTCCAGGTCAAACATTTCATCTAACTTCTCGGCGTTGCCTGTCATGTGGTAGACCGTTCTATCTAGCCAGGTATTGGCGTTGGCGGCAGCACCTATAGATTTTAAAACTGCGTTGTATTTTTCTTTGGGAAAACGTTCAGTTCCCCGAAACATCATATGCTCAAAGAAATGCGCAAAGCCTGTCTTGCCCGGCTCTACTTCTTCCCGGGACCCGACTCTAACAATGACATAGAATGCAGCAAGGCCCGGGCTGGGATATTCTACAGACACCACATTTAGACCGTTAGATAACTTCTTCTGTGAAATAGGGAAGGGAAAAATCTTCTGTGCATCGGCCTCTATATTGAGTCCTGCCAGTGAAATTAAGCTTAGAATTATAGCTTTAAGAATCTTCATTTTAATCTTTTTTTTATTTAATTATCCAATTCTTACCTAAAAAAAGAACCCTACACCAATCGTCGGTGCAATAGTTCTAAAAGACTCTTCATCCTTAGAATAGGAAATGTATTTTATATTCAACAATGGCAAATTTAGATTAAGCGTCATTTTTTCCGTGATGAAGTAATGTAGACCTATTCCAGGAGCTACCGTGAATATTGGATATGTGGTTTGAGAACTGATATACCCGACTGCATTATTAGACCGTTGATGGTCTGCGGCCCCTACTCCAGCGCTTAAACCAGCATAAATATAAAATTTGCTTGTTAAACCTACGTAGTATGAAAGTGCAGTATTGATTCCATAAACTTTTATAGTCTCGTCAGTCATAGAACCCGAGTCTGGATACCGATTCTTTACTTTGACATAGTATGGATTGATGCCTAGGTATATATTCTTGTGTGGGAAAAACCCTACTTGCCCGGTCAACCCCAATCCGTTGATTTTATTGTCAGGATAGATATTAAAGAGATCTACGATGGGAAGACCGGCGATTCCTATATGCACATCGCCTTTTTCGATTTGGGCGGAAAGTTTTGACGACGTGAAGGCAATCAATGACAAGACAGCCAGAGCTATTAGCTTTTTCAATATATTTTAACTTGAAATGAGATGTAAACTAAATAATTGTGAGAAGGCTTGCAAAAGAATCTCTTTAAATCTGCTCCGAAGGACAACGATCTGCTAAAAAATCGGCTGGAGTCTATGTGTTGAACATAGCACGACAGGGGAAACAAAGGCAGATGACTTCCTAAGCATTATATCAATAATAAAACTGTCATTAGGCAACCCCTAAAATGTCAGCTAGAGATTGTAATCGTCTAGCTGACTTAACAGATGTTTAATGAACTCAATGCCCCTGGTTGGGC